>JAJOKU010000013.1 GCA_021129695.1 candidate division NPL-UPA2 bacterium | reverse complement strand
GCACATCAAACCTGATCTGCCCCATCTTAGATGCCAAGAGGGGAGAAATTTATGCTGCACTCTACCGCGGGCATGGTTATAGCTTACAGAAGTTGACCGAGGACCTGGTGCTACCGATTAGGGAGCTACTGCCCAGAATAAGTGAGCAAGTTACATTTTTGGGAGATGCTATCGATATCTATCAGGATTTAATTGAGGAGAAATTAGGTAAGAAGGCTTCCTTTGCCCCACCCTACCTTCGCTTGCCAAGTGCGGCTAAAGTGGCTACCCTGGCCCTTAAGGAGCTAAAAGCGGGCGAAGAAGGTAATCTTTATAGGATAAAGCCTCTTTATGTTAGACGAGCGGAGGCTGAGGTCCGATGGCGGGGGAAAAACTGATGCGTTTAGGCCCAAAGCCGATGTTTCCCTAAGTTTTCGTGATGGTTAGGAAATACAGATCGAGGCTGCGGATAATTATCATCGTTGCCACCTTCTGCCTTCTGACTGCCAGCGTGATCTCGATTTCTTTCCGTCTGGTGGTGAGCGGTATCTCCGAGGAGATGAAGCGAAGGGCCCTCCTTAAGGGAGAGGGTGTGGCCAGGGGGTTGCATGCCCTGGTGGAGGAAATTGTCTCCCGGGAGGGCCTCCAGCACCTGTCAGGGGTTCGCCCATACGCAGACAGGCTCCGCTCGCTAATGGACTCCATCATTGCTGAGGATGAGGAGCTTCTCTATGGCCTGGTCCTGGACAGCAAGGGAGAGGTAATCATACATAGCATGCCCGAGAGAGGAAAGTTCAGCTTTGATATCTCAGGGGGTGAGGGCATAAGCACTACTCCTGTCCTCAGAGAAGATAACGTTCTGAAAAATGGCAGGCAGGTAAGGGTGTACGATGTCTCTTTGCCAATTTATGTAGAAGGGGAGGTGGCTGGCTCGGTCCATCTGGGTTTTTCCCACCGCAAGATCGCCGAGCGCATCAGCATTGCTACCAGGGCTATCTTCCTTAAAATTGCCATTGCATCTGCCTTGTGCACAATTTTTCTCTCCTTAGCTATGGTAGGGCTCTGGCGTGTCCTGAAGAGGCAGAGGATCTTAGAGCGAAAGGCATCTGAGGAAGACCGCCTTGCCTATGTCGGCCTTCTTTCCAGCGGGCTGGTTCATGAGCTGCGCAGTCCCCTCAATGTGATGACCGTGGATATGAGAACCCTGCAGAGGGAGCTGGAAGAACCGCATAAAGCCTCAAAGACTGCCCTGCGCAATCTGACCGAAAGGCTATCCGGGCAGATGGAGAGGCTGACCGGAATGCTAAAAGAGTTCCTCCGCTTTGGAAAGCCAGGGGAGCTGAAGCTGGAGGAGACCAACCCTAACACCATATTGAGGGATGTCCTGGAGTTCCTGCACGGAGATGCTAAGAGGAACGGTATCCAGGTAATTGAAAATTTAGATGAGAACCTTCTATCAGTCAGGATTGACCGAACCCGGATGAGGGAGGCTATTTTCAATATCGCCCTGAATGCTATCCAGGCTATGCCTCATGGTGGGACACTTTCAGTGAGCTCAACGAGGGTGGACAGCCAGGTTCGGATAGAGCTGAGCGATACCGGCTGTGGACTTTCGGAAGAAGAGTGCCAGAAAATATTTGATATCTTCTATTCTACTAAGGATGGGGGAACCGGGCTTGGGCTTCCCATCGTCCGTCGCACGGTTCATGACCATGGTGGCACCATTGAAGTGAAGAGTAGGAAGGGGGAGGGAACGACAGTTACCATTTCTCTCCCGGTGTCAGCAAAACCTTTGAGGAGGGTCAGTTGAAAAAGGGAATGACAGTCTTGGTCGTTGACGATGTAAAGGATGACCTGGAATCTATAGTTCAGGCCCTGGAGCTGGATGGTTACAGGGTAATAGGGACTCGAAAGGGGGCTACTGCTCTGGATATCATCCAGGATGAAGAAGTGAGTGTAGTTATAACCGACCTCAAGATGCCAGGAATAGATGGCATGGAACTTCTCGAGGCAGCCAGGGAGAAAAGGCCCGAAACGGCAGTGATAATGATTACCGGCTACGGTGATATCAGCTCAGCTGTCAATGCCATGAAGGCAGGTGCCTATGATTACCTGACCAAGCCGATAAACATGGATGAGCTGGAACAGCTCATTGAGAAGGCCCGGGAGAGGCAGAACTTAAGCATTGAGAATATTCAACTGCGTCAGCTTCTAAATAAGAAGTATGGTTTTGAAAACCTCATTGGAAAGACAAGGGAGATGGAAGCTATCTACGATAAGATTGCCCAGATTGCCCCTACTAAGAGCACTGTCCTCATCTGCGGAGAGAGTGGCACGGGGAAGGAGCTTATTGCTAAGGCCATCCACCAGAATAGCCCTCGCAGGAATAAACCTTTCATCGCCTTAGACTGTTCTGCCCTCTCTGAGGGGGTTATAGAGAGTGAGCTCTTCGGACATGAGAAGGGAGCTTTTACCGGAGCCATTGGACGGCGTATAGGGAGAATTGAAGCGGCTCAGGGAGGGACACTTTTCATTGATGAGATTGGTGAGGTGACCACTGCCATCCAGCTCAAGTTACTACGTGTTTTAGAGGAAAGAGAACTTGTCCGAGTTGGTGGTTCGGAGACCATAAAACTGAATGTCCGACTGATAGCAGCCACAAATAAGGACCTGAAGAAAGCTGTCCAGGATAAGTCTTTTCGTGAAGACCTTTATTACAGGTTGAATGTGGCCACCATCAATGTTCCTCCGCTCAGGCAGAGGAAAGAAGACATTCCGCTTCTGGTTAGCAAATTCATTGCCGAATTCTCTAAGGAACATAATAGAAGGGTCAAGACCATCTCCCGGGAGGCAATTGATAAGTTGATGGATTACTCCTGGCCTGGTAATGTTAGGGAGCTAAGGAACTTGATTGAGGGCGTTATCATCACCTTGAAGAGGCAGGAGATATCCATGGAAGACCTGCCTCCTCATATAAGAGGCCTTAAGCCGGCCGAGAACTATCTGGCCCTAAAATTGGGTTCTTCCCTGGATAAGGTTATCAAGGAGACAATCCGAAAGACCCTCACTTATTTCCAGGGGAATAGAACCCGTGCTGCTCGCTCCCTGGGAATCAGCCGCAAGACCCTGATTCGGAAGATTAAGGAGTATCACCTAAAATAGTATCCCAAAATTACACAGTTAACCCGCATTAATTTACCTTATTCGCCCTAACTGTTACCTTCTGTCCCAGTCTGCTACCCTCTGTCAAGCTTCCTGTGCCAATCTTTCCCAAAATTGCTTGATATTGCCTGGATAAACCCTCCTTATTCATAGCTCTCCTCAGTCATCACCTTATTAAGTATCAGGGAATAAAGAAGTTAGGGAGCCTGGCTTCTACTTGGCACATATTTTGCATATAAACCCGGCAGGAGGGGCATAATGGGCAATTCTATCTTGATTGTGGACGACGAGGAAGATACCAGAAGGTCCCTCACTGACCTGCTTAGCCAACAGGGCTATACTGTTAATACCGCCTCGGATGGGCACCGGGCAGTAACCGCCCTGGAGGAGGGCGGGGCAGACCTGGTTATTCTTGACCTCAACATGCCTGACATGACTGGGTTGTCAGTGCTGAGGCGGCTCCAGGGGAGGAGGCCGGGTCTCCCCGTTATTGCTATCTCAGCTTACGCCTCCAAGGAAATGAAACTTGAGCTCCTGCAAGAAGGAGCCAGGTCCTTCTTCCCCAAACCAATAGATATTGATGCTCTCCTGGAGGAGATCTCCAGCATCCTGAAAAGGGATGAAGAAAAGAAATAGGCCGGGATATAAACAATGACCAAAGAGTCAGGAGGGAAGTGAGATGAGTCCAAAGATTATCAACCGCGTTTCAGAATATTTTCCCAGTGCTCTTGAGTTCCCTGAACTCCTGCCGAGGATGAAGACGGCAGCCACTAAACATATAGCCAATGGTGTAGCCAGACTGCCCTATAGTGTAGATGGCACTGATCCGGTTTCAAAACTGCTGAATCACACTTCTCAATCATGCCTGAAGGGCTTAATGAACTTAGCTAAGCGCAGCATGGAGAATAGGCAGCGATGCTCCCTTGCCAAGGGCAGAATTAATGCTGTCCAGTACCAGCAGAGGCTTGAGTTCCTCAGTATCCTCTTTGGAGTTATAGAAGAGGGCTTCCTCAAACTCAATCCCAAGGTGAGGAAAGCCATCGTCAACAACCTAATCATTAATAATATGGAGGTTGCTACTCTGAAGAAGAGGGAGTTTGAGAAAAAGTATGGTTACCCCCCTCCCGCCCTTTTCGTGATCAGTCCCACCATGGCCTGCAATTTGAAGTGCACCGGTTGTTATGCTTACATGTATGATAGGAATAAGGGCTTGAATAATGAGACCATAGATGATATCTTAAACCAGGGTAAGGATATCGGAATCTATTTTGTCACCGTCTCCGGTGGGGAACCTTTCCTCAGGAAGGATGATATGTTAAGGATGGTCAGGAAACACAACGATATCTACTTCCTCTTTTATACTAATGCCACCTTCATAGATGAGGACCTGGCTAAGGAGATGGCTGAGCTGGGAAATATCACGGCCGCCATTAGCGTTGAGGGTTTCCGGCGGGAGACTGAAGCCAGAAGGGGAAAAGGCGTCCACGATAAGATTCTTAAGGCAATGAATCTGCTCAGGGAAAATGGAATTTTTTATGGTTTCTCATTCACCGCTGTCAGGAATAATCACGATGTTCTCCTTGGGCGGGTCAGGGATGAGGAAACGGGCAAGGACTTTATTCAATATTGGATGGATGAACAGGGCTGCTGGTACGGCTGGATATTCAACTACATTCCCACCGGGCGAAATCCGGATATGAGCCTCATGCCAGCACCGCAGCAGACCGATGAGAGGGGAAGGTTTGTTAAGGAGCTGAGAAGTAAAGGTTATCTCGTCACCGATTTCTGGACGGATGGCTATCTGAGCGGGGAAAGCGTCTGCATTGCTGGTGGAAGGAACTACTTCCACATTACCCCAGGAGGAGATGTTGAGCCCTGTGTCTTTGCCCACTACAGTGCCCCGGGGAACAATATTAAGGAGAGGAGCCTTGTTGATATATTGAATTCGGATTATTTCAGGAAAATCAGGGAGCGTAGATTTGATAATCCCCTCGGGCCCTGTATGCTCATTCACCACCCTGAATTGCTGCGCCAGGATTATGAGGAATTTGATTTGAGGGAGACTGATGGAGAGCCAGCTATGGTGGCTGACGCTGAAGTAATGAAGGGCCTGGATGAGTGGAGTCAAGAGTACAGATATTTAGCTGATGCAGAGAACAGAAGGTTGGCAATAAAGAGGGAATTTGGCCTTGATGGAGGTAAAACAGAAAGGAGAAGGAGGTGTGAAAGATGGAAATAAAGCCATTAGGAGATAGGATCCTGGTGAAGCAGTTTGAGGAAGAGGAAGTGAAGAAAGGAGGGATCATTATCCCCGACACAGCCAAGGAGAAACCACAGAAAGGTGAGATAAAGGCAGTAGGACCAGGAAAGAGAAATGATGAGGGAAAGCTCATGCCACTGGAGCTGAAGGTCGGGGATAAGGTTCTCTTCGCTAAGTACGGTGGAACGGAGGTGAAGATTGACGGAGAAGAATACCTGATAATGCGTGAGGATGATATCATGGCAATTATTAAGTAGGAAGGAGGTGGATGTAGATGGCAGGTAAACAACTTTCTTTTGGGGAGGATGCAAGAAGAAATGTCCTTTCTGGCGTTCAGCAACTGAGCGATGCTGTTAAGGTAACCTTAGGGCCAAAGGGAAGAAATGTAGTGCTTGATAAGAAGTTTGGCTCCCCTACTGTTACAAAGGATGGGGTAACTGTAGCAAAGGAGATAGAGCTTGAGGAGCCCTATGAGAATATGGGAGCTCAGATGGTAAAGGAAGTGGCTGAGAAGACCTCTGATGTAGCAGGGGATGGAACCACTACAGCTACCATCTTAGCTGAGAGCATTTACAGGGAGGGACTTAAGAATGTCACAGCAGGTGCAAATCCAATGGCAATTAAGCGGGGGATTGAAAAGGCAGTAGCCAAAGTAGTGGATGAGCTGAAGAAGCTGAGCAAAGAAGTAAAGGGGAAGACAGAAATATCCCATGTAGCTACAATTGCCGCTAATAATGACCGTAACATAGGAGATACCATTGCTGATGCTATGGATAAGGTGGGCAAGGATGGTTCCATCACGGTGGAAGAAGGCAAGACCATGGAAACAACCATGGACCTGGTAGAGGGGATGCAGTTTGACCAGGGTTATCTCTCCCCCTACTTCATAACCAAT
>JAJOKU010000125.1 GCA_021129695.1 candidate division NPL-UPA2 bacterium | reverse complement strand
AGACTTCAATGGCTAAATCCGGACACATCTGAGCACAGAGAGCGCAGCCGGTGCACTCTTCATCATCACTGGCTACTCTTGACCCGTTCAGAAATTTATTTCTAACGGGTCTTGCTGGCTGGTAGCCGAAACTGTTGGTAGAGTCAGCTATGGTAAGGATATGCTTGGGGCAAATCTCTACACAGAGCCCGCAGCCTTTACAGCGCTCCTCATCAATAATTACCTTCCCCATATCCTCGCTCCGCTCGGAATTTGAGTTCACTGAGTCAATACGGTGAAACACAGCCCTTTACGGCAGTGCTTCGCGGTAGAGTTAACTCAAGTAACTCAACAAACTCAAGAAAATCGCTTCGCGATACAGCCGAAGGCAGTACTGCTAGCCGTAGGTAGCACTGCTTTGCGGTGCTTCACCGTAACTTCAATGCGATTTTCAGTAGTTAGGAAAGTATTTTATACTTTCTATACTGCAAGCAACTCCATAACTATTTTATGGTCCTCTCTATGAGGTCTTTTGCCTCCTCTATCTTCATGCCCTGCTTATCTTTGCTCAGATGAATGAAGAATTCTCTGTTCCCAGCCGGTCCCCTCAAGGGAGAGGCAGTAATCCCACCTACCTTTAAGTTCAATCTCTCCGCCAGGCGCACTACTTTAAAGATGGCTTCCTTTTGAAATTCTTCTTTTCTGACCACTCCTCCCTTACCTACCTTATCCCTCCCCACCTCAAACTGAGGTTTGATGAGAGCAACAATTTCTCCTTTCCCATTCAGTAAAGAGCTGACGACGGGGATAATCTTATCTAAGGAGATGAAGGAGACATCAATAGTGGCTAACTCAGGTCTTTCTCCCAAATCCTCCCTGCTCAGATAACGAGCATTTTTCTTCTCTAAATTCACTACCCTCTCATCACGGCGAAGCTTCCAGGCAAGCTGGCCATAGCCAACATCAACAGTATAGACCTTCCTGGCCCCATTCTGGAGGAGGCAGTCGGTAAAACCTCCCGTGGATGCTCCAATGTCAACGGCCACCTTGTCCTTTACCTCAATCCCGAAGTCCCGGAGAGCCTTCTCTAATTTAACACCACCTCGGCTGACATAAGGGCAACTTGGCTCTTTAATCTCGATTTCTGTTTCCTTAGAGACCAGCACACCTGGCTTATCGGCTGTGAGCCCATTAACCAGAACCGAACCAGCTAAGGCCTCCCTCTTGGCTCTCTCCCGTGTAGGAAATAGCCCCCTTTCCACCAAGACCTTATCCAGCCTCTCTTTCATATTCCCCTGTTCATAATAAAGTCAGCTACCTCTTCTAAAATCTTCCCCTTTTCACCGAAGATGAAAAGCTGCGATTTGGCCTCTTTAATCAGTTGAGCTAGTTTCTGCTTTGATTTCTCTAACCCAAAGAGGGCTGGATAGGTTACTTCCCGTTTTTCTCCTCCTTGAGCATCAAGAATATCATCCACTATCTGGAAGGCAAGACCAATACTCTGCCCGTAGCCGGAGAGAGCTTCTATTTCTCTTTGGCTGCCTCCGCCTAAGATAGCCCCTGCTTTGAGGCAGACTTCAATCAACCTTGCAGTTTTTCTCCGATGAATAGATTCAATCTGCTGTTGAGTAACTTCCTCTAATTTGAATGCTTTCTTTTCAACATGTTTAGTACTTTCCGTGGCTGACTTAAGGTCATCTACCTGTCCGCCAATCATGCCCCGAGTTCCAATGGCCCGGGCAATTTCCCCTATGATTACGAGAGTCGCCTCCTTTTTCACTCCTTCCATCTCGCCGTTACGGCTCAACAGATCAAAAGCTAAGGTGAGGAGAGCATCTCCAGCTAAAATAGCTATGTCTTCCCCAAATGCCTTATGGCAACTTGGCCTGCCTCGCCGCTCATCATCGTTATCTAAGGCGGGAAGGTCATCATGAACTAAGGAATAAGTATGAATAAGTTCCAGAGCACAAGCAGTAGGAAGGACCTTCTGACTATCACTTCCCACTATCTCAACTGCCGCCAGGGCTAATATTGGCCTGAGCCTTTTCCCGCCTGGAAAGAGAGCGGACCTCATTGCTCGATGAATTATCTCGGGGGGTTCAGACTCTTGAGGAAGATACTCATCTAAGGCCTTATCAATTAACTTCCTCTTCTCATCCAAATAGGCCTGAAAATCCACCTGTCTGCCTCGGACATGGTCAGAACAAAGACTGCTTGTCCCCACCCTCCTCTTCCTTCCCTCCTTCTCGTGCTTCCTCCTCAAGCTTTGAGGTATCAAATGGCTTTTTCTCTTTCCTCCCACCTTCAGATTTTACCAAGACCTCTACCTTTCTCTCTGCCTCTTCTAATTTCTTGGTGCAAATCTTAGCCAGTTTCATCCCCTCCTCGTACTTCTTCACCGCCTCATCCAGGGACAAATTTCCCCCCTCCAAACCTTCAACAATATTCTCCAATTTCTTTAAAGCCTCCTCAAACTTCACCTCAGCCATAATTTCACCTCTTGATCTTCTCTACAGCCAAAGGCAGTATTGCCTGAGAATCGGCACTGCTTCACCGTGTTTCACCGTACCCGGGAAAGAAAACTTCCTTCCTTTACCATTGTCTCTACCTCATCCCCTGCCTTTAAAGCGGCTGCCCGCCTGATTATGGCTCTCTCCGGAAGTTTTAGAGAGATACTATAGCCACGGCTGAGGATGCCAAGCGGACTCAGGGTCTCTAATTTCCCAGCCACTCGGGCAACTCTCTCCCGGCTAAGCTCAAGGAGATGGTCCATAGTAATGGCTAAACTCCTGGCTAAATCGTCTATTCTCTGCTGGTATTGCTGAATGGTCTCCTTCGGTCGGCGGAAGGCATAACTCTCCCTGGCCGATGAGAGCCTGTTCTTAAGAAGGGTCAGGGTATTCAGGACACCCGATTTCATTCTACTTTGAATAACCTCTATTCTGTTAACCAACTCCTCCTTAGCAACTATTACTAACTCGGCGGCGGCTGATGGGGTGGGTGCCCTCAAATCAGCTACGAAATCAGCGATTGTATAGTCTATCTCATGGCCCACTGCTGAGATAACCGGAATCTGGGAGCGATAGATGGCCCTGGCCACCACTTCTTCGTTAAAGGCCCAGAGGTCCTCCAGACTTCCCCCTCCCCGACCAACGATCATAACTTCCACTTCTCCCATCTCATTCAATTCATCAATGGCTCGGGCAATCTCCTGAGCGGCTCCCTCGCCCTGCACTCTTACCGGATTAACTAGTATCTCCACATTGGAGAAGCGCCGCTGAACGACATTGATTATGTCCCTGATGGCTGCCCCCGTGGAGGAGGTAACTACTCCAATTTTAATAGGCAGAAAGGGAACGGGCTTCTTATGGGCCTCATCAAATAGTCCCTCCTCCTCAAGTTTCTTCTTCAGTTGCTCAAAGGCCAACTGTAAGGCTCCCAGACCCCTGGGCTCTAACTTCTCTACCACTAACTGATATTCTCCCCTCCTCTGGTAGACACTGACTATCCCGAAGGCAACTACCATTAAGCCATCTTCCATTTTGAACCTTAAGTATTGATTCAGCCCTCTGAACATGACCGTATGTAACTCTGCAGACTCATCTTTAAGGGTAAAATACATATGGCCGGAGGAGGGAATCCTCAAATTGGACACCTCTCCCTCCACCCAGACCTCAGGAAAACTTTTCTCTAAGATTGACTTAATACTGCGGGTGAGCTCAGTTACTGTATAAACGCGTCTTTCTTCTTCATTAGGCATAAACTATTAAAATCCTTTCTCCTTCAAGAGTTTTCTTATCCCCTCCGTAAATTCCTTCGCTTCCGCCACCCTCTTCTCAGCATCCTCTTTAGTAAACTTTACAGCAGCCTGGGCATCATAATCGCTCTTTTCCCTAGCTGCCCTGGACCTTCCAAATATTTTACTAAATCTTCGGTCAATCAGCCCCTTCTTAACGAAATGTAATCCAAACATGGCAATAGCACCGTCATGGCTTGATGCCTCGACATTGACTGTGGCTAAGGCAGCTTTGGCGCAATGGAGGACCGCATAATACGCTCTTGAGATGGCATCAGCGTAAAGGTCATCTTTAAATAGAGCGTAGGCTCCCTTCAGTGCCTTGTCACCTAATTCCAGCTCCGCTGCCACTGCTTCCTTTAAGGCGTTTTCGTTCATATCTCTATCCCTTGTGTTTCAACATTTCTAACAAATGCAGTCTGCAAATAAATTAGCCGATCAAAATGTTCCTTGCTTACTACCATGGGGGAAATAAGAACACCATGTTTAAGAAGCATTTCAGTAGCAATGTCGCAAATCTTATCCTCTACTTCGCTGTCGCTCTCCCCAACCAGGACAAAAACGTCAATATCAGATTCCCCTCTGTAATCACCACGAGCCTTGGAACCGTATAACTTAATAGCCCTAATCCTGCCAGGAAAGTTTTGAAGCAGAGTATCTTTAAACTCCATTATCGCCCTATTTTCCTTCCTGTTGAGTGTCTTTATCAATTCCTCTCACCCCTCGCTATCTACAGAGATTTCTTCCCTGGCAAACTGTAAAGGAATATCCCCTGCTGTTCACCATTTCAAATTAGTGGCCTACCTGCATCATTAACCTCGCTTTCCAATAGCGCCCCCGGTTGCCTCAGCGATTTGCTCTAACTTCTTGAACTCTTTAGAACCGAGTGGACGGTTATGAGCGACCTTGTTTCTAAGGAACTCTAACATTGTTAGGTTACCTAATAAAATGGTCATATCTTTAGAACTAAATGAATCTTTGAATGCTTCCTCTTTCTTTTCGATAATCTCCCGCAGTTGCCCGAAAGTGGTGTAGGACATAGGATCGTCCGGGCCTTTAGATGAAAACCATGGATTTTTAGAGACTTCTTTTATCTGTTTTTCTATGTCGTCCCTAACGTTCTTGGGCAGAAGAGCTTTCCACCATTTTTTGTTTTTCCCTTGGTCAGGATACTTCTCCTGGAGCTTTGATGTTACAAACTTGCGGATATAATTTTCGAGGCGATATAGATACCTATATGCGTTGATATTGTTAGGGGGGACCCCCGTATCAATTTGTGTCAGCTTATCTCCCACCTTCCCCGATTCTGACCGTTGCCTGCTCACCTCCACGAAATCATAGACTACTCCGCTCTTATCCATATCTATTAAATACCATTGAGGGTTACTCCAGTCTAGCTCGCCATCCGGCTCCTTATGTGGCCTTGCTTCAATGATACAACGCACCTGTCCCACGCTAACTAAGTAGATTCCAAAGCTTTTGGAGAGGGTGTCTTCCAGTAGTTGTGGCGGCGGTCGATGTCGGGGAAAAAGTCGTATCACGGCTTCTATCTCATCAATTTCAAACTTTACTTGGTTAATCATGAAGGCTTGGGGCATGTCAGATCCCTCGGAACACTCTACATTAATTGGCTTTCCTTCTCCTCTCGGAACCCCATTAGGGATACTTATCAGAGTGGCAGCAACCTCCTCCCCATCTTTATCACAAACCAGGTCGAAATTTTTAAGGTCAGAAGCATAAAATTCGCTGCCAGCGCCAGGAAGGACGAAAAGAAGATCCTCCTCGCTATGCCCCCGCCCACATTTAAAGAATCCCAGCAGATTCATCATACTACTCACCTCCCTCATTCACATTTTCTCATTCATCTTCATTCCTGAAAGTGGATCCGAGGTATCTCCAAGGAATATAATAACATCTGGCTTTTCTTCTCTCACCTTTGGTAAAATCTTCTCTTTAAAAATGACGAAGCTATCTTCAGGCCAATTTTCCCCAATTTCAGAGGACAAGAAAATTCGTCGCTTCGCTCCTCATGACTTTGATTAACGCAAGACTGTGAGTAAAAGCACACACTTTTGAGAACAGCCAAGTCAAAGAAAGACAAGCACTTAAATGAGAAAATGTTCTATACTTTACTATACTTGAACAAATGAAGATCTGCGACCAAACATACTTTCATCTCTTTATCTCCATGCCATAAAATCTTCTATTGGGTCGAGTAGACATCTTTTCAACCTCTTATTTGGTTGTTAATGCCGCCGAGTAGAGCTCAGGCGCGCCTGCTTATAGCCACGTTTCCTGAGCCCCCTCTAAAATTCCGTGCGTAGGCATTTCGCTCTACACGGCTTCAAACGATAATTCTTCTCAATGCCTTCCTGACCATCACAGTTTGCATTGAGTATATCCACTACAGTTTTGCGGTGGAACACAGCCAGGGGCAGTGCCATTAGGCACGAACCTTTTACTACGGAGAGCATAAAATAGTTTAATTCGGCTAATAGCTATTGTCGACGATATTGTCCTGTTTCAGAAGTTAAATTGAAATATGCTCGGAGTAATATGCTGTGTTAGGCGATGGGCAGAGCATCTTCTATTTTGTTGTATTTTCATGCAATTTTTCCTCTCCTTGTAAATTCCAGATTTCCATAATTTCCTTTTCAAGCTTATTAGTTCGTTTTATTACACGAGTTACGCACCCTTTTTGTAACTATTTGATAATCAATGGGTTACAGTA
>JAJOKU010000029.1 GCA_021129695.1 candidate division NPL-UPA2 bacterium | reverse complement strand
TAGTAAATAGAACCTGTATTGCTTATGACCTTAGCCTATCTCAGAGCCACCTTCATTAGAAATGAGCTGCTAGATAAACTTAAGTTATTGTTTTGTGAGATGTTAAGAGATTTTAAGCACCGTTCTTAAAATGTTGTTATATTACTAAGTTATTGTATTTTAAGATGTTAGATATAAGACATTAGCTTTTAGTGAGTAATAACCGTTACAGTTGCGAAAAGCAGCGAAGCTGCTTGAGCAACTCTCTGTGGATAACTACACTTTTTGGAGAAGAACCAACTTTACTATAGGATTAGGGGGGTGTATGGGGGAAACAATCTGGTTTCTCCCATATGGGGTGACAGGCGAGTCCGAAGGACACGCCGCCCGAGGGGCAGAGCTCCTTAGGGAAGGAAATGAGGACCCGCCGCAGGCAGGCCGACGAATTTCCTTGTGCCATAGTGAGCTTCGGCGAATACGGTTTACTGGGGAGGTGAGCGAGATTTGGCTAACCTGGATTACTTAAAGTAATCCACCTCCCCTGAAATCCAAGGGATTTCGGGGACTTTATCCTGGGAATGCTATGCATTCCTCAGGGCGGAGGGCCGCATCCCCACTGCTTCGCTTTGCGAAGCAAAGTGGTGGGGAAAGATTGCGGGGTAGCCCGACCTGCTCCAATTTCAACGGAGGTATGAATAATGCGGGCTAAGGAAGTAGTTTTGCCAGAGTTGGGCGAAGAGGTTGATGAGGCAACTGTCTCCTACTGGCTCCATCAGGAAGGAGATGAGGTGAAGGAGGGTGAAGATCTGGTGGAGATGACCACCGATAAAGCCACCTTCAATGTACCTTCTCCCACTTCCGGGACCTTAAAAGAAATCTCAGCTGAGGAAGGGGAGACAGTCAAGGTGGGACAGAAGTTAGCGACTATTGAATAATATGGTAGAGTCAGAGAGAATATCGCGACTTCCTCCTTATATGTTCGGTCGGATAAGTGAGGAGAAGCTGGAGGCAAGACGCAGAGGGATAGATGTGATTGATCTGGGCATGGGCAATCCAGACCGTCCACCGGCTGGTCACATTATCGAGAAACTTTGCCAGGTGGCCCACGATCCAAAGGCTCACCGCTATTCAGCTTCAAAGGGGATTGTGCACTTGAGAAAGGCCATCTGTGAATGGTATGAAAGGAGATTTGGGGTCCTTCTCGACCCAGAGAGAGAGGCAGTAGTGACCATTGGGTCAAAGGAAGGTATAAGCCATCTTGCTCTTGCCATTCTGAATCGAGGAGATGTCGTCGTCGTTCAGGACCCAACCTACCCAGCTTATCTCTACGCTGTGGTCATTGCCGGAGGTAATTTAGTCAGTCTCCCTTTAACTGAAGAGCGGAACTTCATTCCCGATTTATCTAAGATTGTTTCTGAGAGTTATCCTAAGCCCAGAGTTATTATATTAAGTTATCCTCATAATCCGACCACCCAGGTGGTGGATTTGCCCTTTTTTCAAGAATTGGTCCGTTTTGCTAAAAAGGAGAAGATAATTGTCATTCACGATTTAGCCTATTCGGAAATATGCTTTGATGGTTACAAAGCCCCCAGCTTTTTACAGGCCAAAGGGGCCAAGCAGGTGGGAATTGAGTTCTACACCATGTCCAAGAGCTATAATATGGCTGGCTGGAGAGTGGGATTTGCCCTCGGTAATCGGAAGATACTGGAGGCCCTGGTCAAGATAAAGGGATACTATGACTACGGCATATTCACTCCCATTCAGGTAGCCTCCATCGTTGCTCTGCGTGGCTCCCAGGACTGCGTGGAGGATGTAGCTGAGACTTATCGCAAAAGAAGAGACATTTTGGTCAGTGGTTTAAATAGAATTGGCTGGTCGGTGCCCACTCCTAAGGCGACCATGTATCTCTGGGCTCCCATTCCAGATAGGTTCAGGAAGATGGGCTCAATGAAATTCTCCTCACTGCTTTTGAAGAAGGCAGAAGTAGCCGTGGCTCCGGGAATAGGCTTTGGAAGCTATGGGGAAGGTTATGTGAGATTTGCTCTGGTAGAGAATGAGCATCGCCTCCGCCAGGCAGTGAGGGGAATAAAGAGGTCATTATGAAGAGGACGATAAATGTTGGTTTGGTTGGATTTGGAACGGTTGGAGTGGGTCTGGTCAAGGTCCTTAAAAGTAATGCATCTGTTATCAAAGAGAGATTGAGGGGGGAGCTGCAAATCAAGGCCATTGCCGATAAAGACATTGTCTCCCCACGCTCAGTGGAAGTAGATAGGAAAATTCTCACCACCGATGTTAAAGCTCTCCTCAATGACCCTGAGATCGACATAATTGTGGAGCTGATTGGGGGAGATGAGCCCGCCAAGACCTATATTTTAGAGGCGATAAAGGGCGGGAAGCATGTGGTCACCGCCAATAAAGCCCTTTTAGCTGAGCACGGGGAGGAGATATTTGAGGTAGCTCGCCGCGGCGGGGTGGATGTTTACTTCGAGGGAAGCGTGGGCGGAGGGATGCCCATTATCAAGATTCTCAAAGAGGGCCTGGTAGCTAATCGCCTCCACTCTATCCTAGGGATTATCAACGGCACGGCCAACTATATTCTGTCCCGGATGAGCCGGGAGGGTTCCAGTTTGCAGGAGGCCCTTTCGGAGGCAAAGAGACTGAGATATGCAGAGGCTGACCCAGCCATGGACACCGAAGGAATAGATTCGGCTCATAAGTTAGCTATTTTAGCCTCCATCGGCTTCGGGACAAAGGTAAGGATAAGCGATCTCTATGTAGAGGGAATAGCCGGGATCACTGCCCGCGATATCCAGTATGCCAGCCAGTTTGGCTACTCCATCAAGCTGCTGGCCATTGCTAAGGAAGTAGGTGATGAGGAGATAGAGGTTAGAGTGCATCCCACTTTGCTTCCTCAAGATCATCTTCTCTCCTCAGTGAGCGGAATCTTCAATGCCTGTTACCTCAGAGGAGACTGTATTGGTGAGATGCTTGTCTACGGTCAGGGAGCAGGACAGATGCCCACCGCAAGTGCGGTGGCCGCCGATGTAGTGGATTTAGCTCGCAATCTTCTCTCTGGTTCCCCGGGTCGAGTTCCAGTGATTAGATACTCATCTAGCAAAAGGATAAGACCAATGGAGGAGAGCCAGTCAAGATACTATTTCCGTTTTTCTGTGGTGGATCAGCCAGGAGTACTGGCGGAGATATCTGGCATCCTCGGCCAGAATGATATCTCCATCGCCTCGGTCATTCAGAAGGAGAGGAAGGAGGGGGATATCGTTCCCATCGTCATGATGACCCATGAGGCGAAAGAAAAAGCTATTCGCCTGGCTCTGAAAAAGGTTGATAATCTTCCAGCGGTCAAAGCTAAGACCATGCTCATTCGAGTGGAATCAGGATGATCTATAAAGGGGTAATTGACAAGTATAGAGAATATTTGCCGGTCACTGAGAGGACACCGGTAGTGACTTTAAAGGAGGGAAATACTCCTCTCCTAAAGGCGGAGAATTTAGTTGAGGCCCTCGGCCAGGATGTGGAAGTTTATCTCAAGTATGATGGACTGAACCCCACTGGCTCCTTTAAAGACAGGGGGATGACGGTAGCTGTCTCAAAAGCCCTGGAGGAAGGCTCAAAGGCAGTGATGTGCGCTTCTACCGGGAACACTTCTGCCTCGGCGGCGGCCTATGCCGCTCGGGGCAAGATGAAGTGCGTGGTGCTTATTCCCAAAGGGGCCATTGCCTTAGGGAAGCTGGCCCAGGCTCTCATGCATGGGGCTAAGGTTTTGGCCATAGAGGGAAATTTCGATGATGCCCTGAATCTGGTAAGAGAGATTACCTCCGCTTGCAGCACTCTTACGTGTAAATATCCCATTACCTTAGTTAATTCCCTCAACCCCAATCGGATTGAGGGGCAGAAGACAGCCGCCTTTGAAATCATTGATGCCCTGGGTGATTCACCCGATTATCAATTCATGCCCGTGGGAAATGCCGGGAATATCACCGCTTACTGGGAAGGATATAAGGAGTACCATAAGGCTGGTAAAGCAAATAAGCTCCCTAAGATGATGGGTTTTCAGGCAGAAGGAGCTGCTCCCATTGTCAGGGGTCATCCCATCGAAAACCCGGAAACGATTGCTACTGCTATTAGAATTGGTAACCCGGCCAGTTGGAAAAGAGCAGAAGCGGCCCGGGATGAATCGGGCGGGATGATTGATATGGTGACCGATGAAGAAATTATCAATGCCTATAAAATGTTAGCTAACTTAGAAGGAGTTTTTGTGGAGCCAGCTTCCGCCGCCGGAGTTGCGGGGCTCATTAAGCTTAGCGGGCAAGGTTACTTTGAGCCAGGGACATGCATAGTCTGTATTCTCACCGGGCATGGACTGAAGGACCCAGATCGGGCAGTAAAGGTGGTGGGAGAGCCAGTTATAATTCCTGCCCAGGTGGATGCTGTTCTCAAGGAGATTGGTTTTTGAGATGAACATTATTGTCTGTATAAAGCAGGTGCCGGATACCGAATCCCTGAGTAGTGTGAGAATAAATCAGGAGACAAATACTCTCATCCGGGAAGGGATTCCTTCCATCATCAATCCATTTGATGAAAATGCCATTGAGGGAGCTCTTCTACTGAAGGAAAAATACGGGGGCAAAGTAACAGTTATTACTATGGGTCCACCCCAGGCAGAGGAGGCGCTTAGAAAAGCCTTAGCTATGGGGGCCGATGAAGCCATACTGCTCAGTGACCCGGCCTTCGCGGGAGCCGATACTCTGGCTACTTCCTATACTCTGGCGGCGGCCATTAAAAAGGTAGGTCAGTTTGACCTCATTCTCTTTGGCAAGCAAGCCATTGATGGAGACACCGCTCAGGTGGGACCGGGGGTAGCTGAGTGGCTGGGACTGCCCCAGATAACTTATGTGCGGAAGGTGGAGATTGAAAATGGCAAGGTAAAGGCGCAGAGAACCTTAGAAGACGCTTTTGAGGTAATTGAGACAAAGTTGCCGGCCGTCATAACGGCCACCAAGGAAATGAATGAGCCCCGTTATCCTTCAATGCGGGGTGTATTAAAGGCAAGAAAGGCTGAGATTCCTGTCTGGAAAGCAACTGACCTTGATTTAGATGAAGGAAGAACTGGCCTGAACGGTTCCCCTACCCAGGTCATAAAGATCTTCACTCCCGAACCGCCTGGCAAAGGGGAACTCTTGGAGGGAACCATCCCCGAACAAGTAGAAGCATTGGTCACCAGGTTGAGGGAAGCTAAAGTTATCTAATGTCTATTCAGATAATCATTGATAGATGCACTGGATGTGAGAAGTGTCTTGCCGCCTGTCCCTTTGGGGCAATAGAGATCGTCGACGAGAAGGCTAAGATCTTAGAGAACTGTAATCTCTGCGGGGCCTGTGTAGAAGTCTGCCCTTTTAAGGCTATTCTCCTAAGGAAGGAGGAGAAACCTGCAGAGGGCTTGGAGAATTACCGAGGAGTCTGGGTCTTTGCCGAGCAGCGGGATGGTAAGCTCCAGCCGGTGACCATGGAACTATTAGGGGAGGGAAGGAAATTAGCCAATGACTTAGGAGAAGAGTTACACGCAGTGCTCCTGGGAAATGGTATGGAGACTAAAGCCAAAGAGCTCCTCAGCTATGGAGCGGATAAGGTCTATTTAGTTAGTGATAAAAAACTGTGTCATTATCAATATGGTATCTATACCAGGGTATTAACAGACTTAATAAGTCAGCATAAGCCAGAGATAGTTCTCTTTGGAGCAACTACTATAGGAAGGTCACTGGCTCCCCGTATAGCCGCTCGCATCCAGACCGGCCTCACCGCTGACTGCACTGGATTGGACATAGATAAAGAGAGGAGACTACTGCGCCAGACCCGGCCGGCCTTCGGCGGAAATATCATGGCTACTATCATCTGCACTCGTCATCGTCCCCAGATGGCTACGGTAAGACCTAAGGTGATGAAAAAGCCCAGTCCAGATAGTTCTCGAAAGGGAGAGGTCATTAAGGTCAGTCCCAAGATCAGTGAGGAAGATATAGTTACCAAAGTCCTGGATATTATCCGGGAGGAGACCAAGGTAGTTGATTTGCAGGAAGCCGAGATTATCGTCTCTGGCGGAAGGGGATTGGCAAAGCCAGAGAATTTTAAGTTAATTGAGGGATTAGCGGAAGCGTTAGGTGGAGCAGTGGGAGCATCACGGGCCACCGTGGATGCTAACTGGATTCCCTCCTACCATCAAGTCGGTCAGACCGGAAAGACGGTTCAACCAAAGTTATATATTGCCTGTGGAATTTCAGGAGCCATTCAGCATCTGGTAGGAATGAGGTCCTCGGATAACATCGTGGCCATAAACAAAGACCCCAACGCTCCCATCTTCAATGTAGCTACCTATGGCATAGTAGGCGACCTCTTCCAGGTCGTCCCTGCCCTGACCAAGAAATTCAAAGAGGTCCTCTCATAACATACCTCAACTGATGAAGAGCCTGCATCTGCGTTTCAATCCTTGTTTTAATGGATATTTCTCCTCAGTACAGTAGTTGCACAAATTAAAAATTCAGTATCCATTCTGACGGAAAACAATGAAATA
>JAJOKU010000098.1 GCA_021129695.1 candidate division NPL-UPA2 bacterium | reverse complement strand
TGAAGTTAGGATTTATTTCTCCTACATTTTCCTACAAAATTGGTATCCGAGAAAGCTCTATAAATAAACACCCTCGTCGAGGGGAAGAAATAACAGGGATCAACTTTTGTAGGACGCAGTCTCATCAATTTAAAGAGCAGTGTAGGAAGACCCACCAAAACCTGATTTGTTATCGTCATAACCTATTGAAATTCAATGCCCTGCATTTTGGAGATTTTAATTTTGGCAACTACTGTCAAAACAGAAGGCATTCTTTTACAGAAATCCAGTTTCTAGCAGCTTACAAATACTTGAATCACTTATCAGAGCTCTGGACATTCACAATTTTACCGTCGAGAGAGGGTCTATCAAAATTAAGTGTGCATTATGCTAAGACCGATGACGTGGGATACCGTCGGTCATGGCTTGTCAAAATATTTTGCACTGCACATTTCGTGCACACTATAGGTTGTCAATTCGTTCACTAAATGTCCAGAGGTCTGAATATACTGAGATATGTGCCGATGTAGAATTTTATGACGACATAGGCGACGATTAAACCAACAACAATGGTCATTACCGGAGTAATTATCTTGGGAAGGAGGCGCAGGGTATTATCTACTGAATCCTCATACCAGTCAGCCACCCGCTTTAAGGTCTCATCTGTCTTTCCCGTCTGTTCCCCCACTGATATCATCTCCATCACTAAGGGCGGTATCTGAGTAGTCTTGCCTAAGGATTCGGTCAAGCTCTTTCCCTGACTGAGTCCCCACTTAGCTTTCTCTATTTCTTCCTGGATGACCATGTTACCGGTGGTAGAGGCGGCCTGCTCCAAAGCCTTATTCACTGGAATGGCACTGGAAAGCATCAAGCTAAGACTACGACTGAATCTGACCATGGCAATTCTCCTTGTCAGGCTGCCGATCAGGGGAAGGGAAAGTTTGAAGGAGGCTAAAGCTCTTTTCCCCTTCTTCGTCGTCTTTGCCCAGGAAATGAGGAAATAGAGAAGGAAAAAGGCAACGATCAGAATATAGAAGGCGATGATTAGAGTCTCAAACCCACCAAAGAGAGCTGTTAACAAACAAACAACGCCCAGGGCAACAGTTAACTGTATACACGGATAAATAAGAGCTGATTTTACTTTTCTTACCAGTTCCTGCTGCTTCTCCAGATAGTCAGCTAAGTCCGCCAGAGTTTCATCCAAACGACCACTTATCTCCCCTACACGAATTGATTCTAAGAAGAACAGAGGAAAAGCATCTTTATAAAATTTCACTGCTTCGGCGAAGGTGGCCCCACTCTCCAGGCGACGACTTATTCCATCAATTATCTTTCTTAAATTAGCGTTGCTCATCTGTTTGCTTAAGGCGGTAAGGGCATTCATCAGAGGCAGACCTGCCTTTATGGAGATAGCTAACTGCCGGCAGAAAAGAACGAGGTGTTTTAGCTTTACCCGATTTATTCCTTTGGGAAGAGCCATCTTGTTACAGTCTTTTCAGTTCCTCTGGATTCTTTGCCTTGGAGATAGCGGCCTCGTAAGTGATGGTTCCATTCAGGTAGAGTTGCTTCAGGCAGCTATCCATGCTCTGCATTCCAAATGAAGCTCCGGTCTGAATCATGGTAGGCATTTGCTCGGTCTTATGTTCACGGATTAAGTTTCGCACTCCCGGAGTACCAATCAGGATCTCTACCGCCACTACCCTTCCCTTTCCATCGGCTCGGGGAAGGAGTTGCTGAGAGATTATCCCCTGGAGGCAGTCAGCTAACTGTATCTTTGTTTGCTGTTGCTGATGAGGTGGGAAGACATCTATAATCCGGTCAATGGTCTGGGGAGCATCAGGGGTATGGAGTGTGCTTAAGACCAGGTGACCCGTCTCAGCAGCGGTAAGGGCAGTGGAAATGGTTTCCAAATCTCTCATCTCCCCCACTAAGATTACATCCGGGTCCTGGCGAAGCACATGCCTTAAGGCACTGGCGAAGGATTTAGTGTCGGAATGCACTTCTCTCTGCTTGACGATACTTTTTCTATGGGAAAGAAGATATTCTATAGGATCTTCAATGGTAATTATCAGACAGCGCCTCTCCTGATTGATAAGGTCAGCCATGGCCGCTAAGGTCGTCGTCTTACCCACTCCGGTTGGCCCAGTGACCAGAACAAGCCCGTTCGGCTTGCGGGTTAAACTTGCCACTATAGGAGGAAGTCCCAACTCCTCTAAAGATTTTATCTCCAGGCCTACAATTCTAAAGGCAACTTCCACGCTTCCCCTTTCCATATGGACATTGACCCGGAAGCGGCTTAAGCCGCTGATGGATAGCGAAAAGTCAAGTTCCAGCTCTTCTTCAAATTCGACCTTCTGGCTATCATTGAGGATACTATAAACTAGCCGCTTGGATTCCTCCGAGGTGAGTTTGGGCAGACTGGTTGGAGTCAATTCCCCGTCAATCCTGAGCATGGGAGGTGCACCAACTGTGAGGTGAAGGTCAGAGGCACCCTCTTTAACTACCATCTCCAGCAATTCTTTCATGTCCATGAACTTCCCCCGTTCTTTTATGTCTTCTCTATGGAATCCGTACCGGTTCGGATACCTTTGGCGATTAGCTTAAATTCATCCGGGCTATCAGTAGCCTGGAGGGCATCGTCGAAACTTATCTTTCCATCTTTATATAGCCTGGCCAGAGCCTGATTAAAAGTCTGCATTCCGAATAGACCTCCCTTCTCAATCGCCCCGTAGAGTTCACCCGTTCTCCCCTCCAGGATCAGCTTTCGAATGGTAGGAGTGGAAATCATCAGAGCTACGGCAGGAATGCGCCCTTTCCCTGAAGCCACGGGCAGCAGACGGAGCGACACTACTCCTTTCAAAATGAAGGAGAGTTCCATCCGGATCTCTTGGTGCTGATAGGGAGGGAAGAAATTTATAATTCTTTCCATGGTCTGGGTAGCATCTATGGTGTGAAGGGTACTTAAAACTAAGTGTCCCGTCTCGGCCGCGGTAATGGCGGCCGAGATGGTCTCCAGGTCTCTCATCTCCCCGATGAGGATGACATCGGGACTCTGACGAATGACATGTCTAAGGGCATCGGCAAAGCTGTGGGTATCGATATCTACTTCCCTCTGGCTGATGATGCTCATCTTGTCCTCATGTAAGAACTCGATAGGGTCCTCAATGGTGACGATGTGAGCCCGTCTATTACGATTTATATAGTCTACCATAGCCGCTAAGGTGGTTGATTTACCGCTTCCGGCAACGCCGGTAATTAAGACCAGACCCCTTGGCTCCATAGAGAGTTGCTCCATGACTTTGACCGGGAGATTTAACTCCTCAAATGACTGAATCTCTGTCCTCACCAGGCGAAAGACCAATCCCACATAACCCCGCTGGCGGAATATATTCACCCGGAAGCGGCCCACTTGCGGCAGATGATAGGCTAAGTCAAGCTCCAAATTTTTCTCAAAATGCTCCCTCTGCCGCTCGTTCATGATGTTATTGGCTAATTCTTCTACCTCCTCCGCGGTGAGACTTTTCTTTCCAGCCGGGCTAAGTTTTCCGTCAATGCGCAGGCAAGGAGGGCTATCCACTTTAAAAAAGAGATCTGATGCTCTTGCACTTATCATCTTTTCCAGCATCTGTCTCAATTCAAGTTGCATAAAAACTCCTCCATCTTCTGCCAGTGAGTGCCTGACCAGTAAAATTTATGGCAACTCTGGCAGTAACCAAACTTATCATGGGTGACATAGGTGAATTCTGGAACGAAGTCCTTGGCCTCCTGCCGGCCCACTTCTTTAAGCAAACTGTTACAGATTGTGCAGCGGGAACTCATTATATTATCAATCTTTAGGGATAATTGCTTAATAATTTGCTTTAACTGCTCCTGGACCCGGTCGCTATCAATGAAAAGAACCTCTATATCTTCTCTGCGGCCGAGATGGGTATCCCGGGTGAGTAAGATTCTGCCTTCCGCTCTGGCCAGGCGCACCAGTTCGCTGTCCCTAACCTGGGGATAGAGAGTGTCATATCCTAACATTCTTAGCCATCTGGCTAAGCGCCCTAACATTTGATCAGCTACGAACTTGATTGCGGCTGTCAAGATATCCCTGTAGGATTACCTGAGCGGCCACCTTGTCTATTATCTTCTTTCGCTTTGCTCTGGATAGATTGCCTTCTAGCAATGTCCGCTCAGCTTGCCGGGTGGTAAACCTTTCATCCCAGGTTCTCAGGGGCACATCAATCGAACGCTGAACTGCTTTAATAAACTCAAGCACCTTCTTTGCCTGCCTCCCCTCCTTACCATGCATATCCCTGGGAAGGCCAACTATCAACTCGCCAACTTTGTAATCGTCTATAATTTCTCTTATTCTCTTTATGTCTTCCTTCAGATTCTTTCTCGGAATAACCTCAAGGGCCTGAGCCGTCCAGCCTAACTCATCGCTCAGGGCTACTCCTATAGTCTTATCTCCCACATCCAGACCAAGAAACCTCACTTTAAAGCCTTCCCGACCTGAAGATGCCTATTACCAGCCAGAGTCCTAATAGAGCGGCTAAGGAAAATCCAAAGATTCCTACCCAGAATATCGGACCCTGGGATTGAATTAGCAGGGAGGAAGCGATGATGAGGGAAGTGATAACCAGGCCAAGAGCCATACGGTTGCTTGATCTATCCCTATCCCGAATGGCTTCCTCCAGGCCCTTATGTTCTATAGTTAACTTAAACTCTCCTTGACGAAACCTTCTCAAAATTTGACTGACTTGTCCAGGAAGAGATTCCAGGGAGGAAGAGACTTCAGACAAAGTCCTTGTCAGATTTATGAATAATTTCTTGGGATGCAGTCTCCTTTTAATCAAGTCATAAGCAAATGGCTTGGCTACCTGAAGGAAGTCAAAGTCCGGGTCCAGTTCCCGACCAATACCTCCAATGATAAAGACCGTCTTCCCCAGGAGAACGAAATCCCGGGGAAGCCTTATTCCATGCTTACCCGCTATTCGGACCAGGTCATTAATAAAGTTCTCAGCCCGGATTCTTTTTAAAGGGACTCCAAAATAGCTATCCACAAATTCTAATAGGTTCTGGTTAAATCCCTTAAGGTCAAATTCTTCCGGGGGAAGGCCCAGATTAACCACCTCGTCCCCCAAGCGCTCCAGGTCATGGGAGATGAGGGAGATGAACATATTGCTCAGGGAGTGAAGTGTCTCCTGGTTGAGACGTCCGACGATACCGAAGTCAACTAAACCAATTACCTCTTTATTCAGGACGAAGAAGTTTCCGGGATGGGGATCGGCATGGAAGAAACCATGCTCAAAGATCTGCTTCAGGAAAGCATTTACTCCATTGACGGCAATTTTTTTCCGGTCAATGTGAGCTCTCTCCAGGGCCGGGATATCATTTATCTTTATTCCCTCTATTCTCTCTAAGGTAAGCACTCTCTGACTGGTGAGGTCCCAATAAACCTGAGGAATGCGAACGGCCTCATTCTCTTGGAAATTCCGATAGAATCGCTCAGTGTGATTAGCTTCTACCGTAAAGTCAAGTTCCCCTCGCACGGTGGCGGCAAACTCCTCCACTACTCCGACCGGGCTATAAAGGCGACTGCGAGGGATATGCCTTTCTACCAGGGGAGCTAAATAGAGCAGGATCTGGAGGTCGGCCTTTATTTTCTCGGCTATACCGGGACGCTGTACCTTGACGATGACTTTTCCCCCATCGAGAAGGGAGGCTCGGTGAACCTGAGCAATGGAGGCCGCGGCCATGGGAACCTCTTCAAACTGGGAGAAGAGCTCTTTCAGGGAAAGGCCAAACTCTCTTTCTACTATTTGCTTTACTTCTGGGAAAGAGAAGGCGGGAACTTCATCCTGGAGCTTCTTAAATTCCCTCAGGAACTCAGATGGGATGAGGTCAGAACGAGCACTTAAGATTTGCCCCAATTTTATGAAGGTGGGACCCAGCTCCTCCAACGCCAAACGAGCCCTCTCAGCCATGGTTCGTCTTTCCCGGACTGGCTCCTGCCTCTTCTTAAAGGTGACAATTCTTTTGCCCAGAGACAGGTAACGCTGGAGATTAAGGCTTTCTATTAGATATCCAAAGCCATGTTTTACCAGGACATTGAGGATCTGCCTTAATCGCTGAGCGAAGGGTAGAGGTGACATCATTGCTGACTATTTCCTGACTTTTTCTCCAGCTTTTCTATTCTTCTCTCTAACTTACTTAGCTCGTCCCGGCTAACCAACGGTAAGTTGGCCAGGGCCTTCTTAATCATCTGGCTGATTCCTTTCTCTATCTCCTTTCTGCTCCTATCTGTCTTCTTAAGAATCTCCTTTGTAAACTTTGGTGCATCTCCTTTTTTAAGTTCTCCTCTTTTAATCAGTTCCCTGGTTATCTCCCTCACCTTCTCCTCGCTAATGGCCAGCGCTCCTAAACCCAAAGCAACGAGATTCTTTACCAAATCGCCCATGCTAATCACCTCCTCTTTTTCACAGTGTAGCAAACTATCCCTCTTTTGTCAAATTTTTCGAAGTTCAGGAAAGCATAAATCACGGAGGCCACACGGTGAAACACCGCAAAGCACACAGCCAAAGGCAGTGCCGAAGGCAGCCGAAGC
>JAJOKU010000040.1 GCA_021129695.1 candidate division NPL-UPA2 bacterium | reverse complement strand
TCTTCCGTCGGAGAGCCAGATGAAAACTGGCGAAGTGCGGAAGTTGGGTTTTAAGCGAGGAAGGAGCTTGGCAACAAACTCAGGTGAAGCGATGATGGGAAAAGATGCCTTATTAGAGACGCAGTTGCCAGGTATAAAGCTCTTTAAGAAAGGGAAGGTGCGGGATATTTATGAGCTGGATGATAAGCTTTTGATAGTGGCCACCGATAGAATCTCAGCCTTTGATGTCATCTTGCCCAATGGTATTCCCAACAAAGGCAGAATACTGACAAAACTATCGGAATTCTGGTTTCACTTTACCAAAGAGCTCATCGGCAACCATCTCATTACTGCAAATTTAGCCTCCTTTCCAGAGGAGCTCGGGAAATATGCTCCTATTCTGGAGGGCCGCTCCATGCTGGTCAGGAAGGTAGAACCGCTGCCAGTTGAATGTGTGGTTCGGGGCTATTTAGCTGGCTCGGGCTGGAGGGAATATGGGGAGGAAGGCACTATCTGTAGTATAAAACTGCCTCCCGGCCTCAGAGAATCGGAGAAACTTCCTGAGCCCATCTTCACCCCGGCCACCAAGGCAAGCTCAGGGCACGATATTAACATTAGTGAGGAGGAAGTAGCGAAGTTAGTGGGAGTGAAACTGGCTCAGCAGTTGAAGAGGAAAAGCCTTGAGATTTACACCGTTGCCAGTAGTTACGCTGAATCTAAGGGCTTAATCATCTCTGACACTAAGTTTGAGTTTGGAAGGTGGGATGATGAGATTATCATCATTGATGAACTTCTAACCCCCGATTCCTCAAGGTTCTGGCCCATGGAGGATTATGAACCTGGTAGGTCCCAGAAGAGTTTCGATAAACAATTTGTTCGCGATTACTTAGAGACCCTGGACTGGGATAAGACTCCGCCTGCGCCCCAGCTTCCTGAGGAGGTTATAAAAAAGACCAGCGAAAAGTATGAGGAAGCCTACAGAAAACTTACCGGGAGAGAGAACCTGTAGAAAAGTCCTTTTAAAGTCAAGCCCGGCGGGTCGGACCCTTCGACAGGCTTCCTTCGACTGCGCTCAGGACAGGCAGGACAAGTAAATCCGACCCCTACAGGCTCGTGCCGAAGACACGCTAATTTCAGGAGATACTATGTCTTTATCAAAAAGAGTGACTTTAATCAGCCCCTCCGCTACCTTAGCCATAACCGCTAAGGCCAAAGCCATGAAAGCAGAGGGTGTTGATGTAATTGGATTTGCAGCTGGAGAGCCAGATTTCGATACCCCAGAACATATCAAGGAAGAAGCAAAAAGGGCAATGGATAAGGGATTCACAAAATATACTCCAGCTTCAGGCATCCAGCAGTTAAAGGAGGCTATCTGCAAGAAATTCAATGAGGATAACGGGCTTGATTATGCACCATCCCAGATAATCGTCTCCTGTGGGGCAAAACATTCTCTATACAATGCTATCCAGGTCATCTGTGAAGAAGGCGATGGGGTCATCCTGCCATCGCCTTACTGGGTAAGTTACCCTGAACAGATAAAGTTATCCGGGGCGAGCCCAGTAATAGTTAAAACAGAGGAGGAGAATGGCTTTAAACTGACGGCCGAGTTACTCTCTAAGAGCATAACCAAGAGGACGAAACTTCTCATTCTAAACAGTCCGAGTAATCCAACCGGAGCTGTCTATCCCAGGGAAGAGTTAGAGGCAATAGCGGAAGTGGCCGTGGAGAAGAAAATCTATGTTATCTCAGATGAGATATATGAGAAGATCATATACGATGAGGCAAGGCACACGAGTATTGCTTCTCTGAATCTCAGGATAAAGGAACTAACCATAGTGGTAAACGGAGTCTCTAAAGCTTATTCAATGACTGGTTGGAGGATAGGCTATGCGGCCGCTCCCGATGATATCATAGAGGCGATGTCAAGGCTCCAGAGCCATAGCACCTCAAATCCGGATTCTATAGCCCAGAGGGCAGCCCTACGGGCTATTTCCGCCGGGCAGGAACCAGTGAAGGAAATGGTAACTGAGTTTAGAAAACGCAGAGACTACATGGTGGAGAGATTAAACAGCATAAGAGGATTCTCTTGCCTGAAACCTCAAGGTGCCTTCTATGTCTTTCCAAATGTGTCCGCAGTACTGGGAAAGAGCTTCAACGGACACCGCATTAGCGACTCCTCCTCTCTAGCAGAACTCCTCTTAACTGAGGCAAAAGTCGCCGTTGTCCCCGGCTCTGCCTTCGGACGGGATGGTTACCTTCGGCTCTCTTATGCCACTTCCCTGGAAAACATTATTAAAGGACTTGACAACATAGAAAAGGTGATGAATAGGATTTAAGGAAAATGTTCGAGGAGCTGAGCAGGCGGATTAAGGGAAGGGTAGCCATTGTCGGGGTGGGCAACTGCATGAGAGGGGATGATGGGGCTGGCCCATCACTTATAAAAATGCTTAAGATGGGCCATGAAGCATCAACTATAAACTGCCAACTACTTCACAGCAGGCAACCTGCATCAAGGAGGGAGTATCAATTTTTTGACTGTGGCCAGGCGCCAGAAAATCATCTTGCTCCCATTACTGAGTTTAAGCCAGAGACCATCCTGATTGTTGACAGCGCTCAGTTCTGCGCCCGGCCTGGTGAGATGAGACTCTTTGAAGCGGAAGATATTAAGGGGGAAGGGATATCCACCCATAATGCATCTCTGTCTCTTTTTATGGACTATTTAAGGAAGGAGACGCCTGCAGATATTTTCTTGTTAGCTATCCAACCGGGAAGAACTAAGTTAGGTGAAGAGATGAGCCCCGAAGTTAGAGAAGCCCTTCAGCTTTTAAAGGATGAACTAAGGCAAATTCTAAGTTTGCATTGAGAATGAAAATCAGTCGGATTCTGGTAATTCGAGGTGGGGCTCTTGGGGATTTCATTCTCACCTTACCAGCTATTACTTTCCTTCGTGGCCACTACCCTAAGGCTCATCTAGAAATAATGGGCTACCATTCCATGGCCACCTTAGCAGAAACTTATGTTGATAAAATAAGCTCTATTGATCAAGCCGAGCTTGCTCCATTCTTTTTAAAGAATGGGGAATTGCCGTTAAGGCTTATCGATTATTTCCGCAGATTTCACCTGGTGGTATCATATCTTTCCGACCCAGATTCTATCTTCCTGCGTAACCTCCGAAGGGCTACCAGTGCCCGGATATTGACGGGTAGGCCGATTCCTTCCGACGGAAACCATCAGCACGCGGCTTCGCACCTACTGGAAGCCTTGAAGCCACTTGGGGCAGACGGTGCCGATACCATTCCAAGGGTTATCCTCAATGACGGACAGCGGCATTGGGCTTCCCAGTTCTGGGTCAAACACCGTCTTGACTCAGTAGTGGCTATCCATCCGGGAAGTGGAGGAGAGAAGAAAAGGTGGGCAGAGGAAAAGTTCGCTCAAGTGAGCGACTGGGTAGCTTCTCGGCATAAGACCAAGGTGCTCCTTATTCAGGGGGAGGCAGATAGTCGCACGGCGAGCGAAGTAATGAGTCTGGTGAGATCTGAGAAGCCACTTCTAATTAAGGACCTCGGCCTTATCCACCTGGGCGCTATACTGGAAAGATGCCCCCTCTTCCTCGGTAACGATTCCGGGATAACTCACCTGGCGGCAGCCATTGGCACGCCTACGGTGGCCCTCTTTGGTCCTTCTAATCCTGACCTCTGGGGTCCACGAGGCAGGCGGGTAGCTGTCCTTAGAAGCGAGATTGATTGTTCTCCCTGCTCTTCTCAGCAACTTGCCACCTGTGAGGGGTAGAGATGCCTTGACCTCATTTCTGTAGACGAGGTTGAGCAGAAGATCGAGTTATGGCTAAGATAAAGGCGGGATTTGGAAAATTAGTCTCTTTGGAAGAGGCGAGGGAGATTCTCTTTAAGCACGCTCCTCAGGTAGAGTCCATGGAAGTGAGCCTCGGCCAAGCAATGGGCTTTGTCCTGGCTGAAGATGTTAAAGCCGAGATCAACGTGCCCCATTTCGTAAAATCAGCTATGGATAGTTATGCGGTTAGGGCTGAGGATACCTTTGAGGCTACTGATTCCCGGCCGATTACCTTAGGACTTCTTGGCTCAATTGAGCCGGGGATGGTGCCAGAAAGACCCATTGGCCGGGGAGAATGCTTTGAGATTGCCACCGGAGCTCCCCTCCCGCAAGGGGCAGACGCCGTAGTTATGGTTGAGTATACTGAACAGACACGTAAGAGTGAAAATGAAGTCAAGATCCACAGAAGTGTGGCTCCGGGAGCAAATGTGGTGGAAGTGGGCTCGGATATTGAGAAAGGTAAAACTGTCCTTTCAAAGGGGACAGTCCTGGAACCCGGCCACATCGGCGTCTTAGCGGCTCTGGGGAGAAAAAATATAGCGGTGAGAAGAGGAGTAAAAGTGGGCATTCTTTCTACTGGAGAAGAAATTTTAGGCCTGGGTGAAAGATTGACTCCCGGCAAGGTCTACGATATCAATTACTGGACGATTGAGGCCGCTTTAAGGAAAGAGAACTGTGAGGTTATAAATTTAGGTTTAGCTAAAGACGATATTCAATCACTTAAGGAGAAAATTCTTGAAGGGGTAAAATCGGCTGACCTGGTCTTACTCTCCGGGGGCTCTTCCTTGGGAGGAGGCGACTTGGTGGGTGAGGTAATTGAAGATTTAGGGGAGCTTCTAATCCACGGCATTGCCGTTAAGCCGGGGAAGCCAACTATGGTGGGGACGGTTCAAGGGAAATTGGTTCTTGGTCTGCCCGGCTATCCCATGTCCGCTCTCTCCAATTACTATATTCTCATTGAACCACTTCTCATGAAAATGAGAGAAGGCAAAAAAGAACCAAGATACATAGAAGCTAAACTTTCCCGCAAAGTAGCCTCCACCATTGGCCGATTTGAGTTTCTGCCGGTGAGGCTCCAGGGGAGGGAGTGGGCTTCTCCCGTCAGCAAAGGCTCCAGTGCCATCACCTCCTTAGCCTTTGCCAACGGCTTCATTGAGATCGGGGAAAACGTAGAGGTTCTGAATAGAGAGGAAAAGTTAAGGTAAGGTTATTTTAAAATTCATTTCTCAGCTCACTAAGGACACTCGTCCAGACCTGCCTGGACTGCAGCCATCCATGCTCTATGTAGTGTTGTGCTTGATAATTCCAGTAGCCATAGGACTTCTTGTTGGGCTCCTGGCAAAGCTGTTGAGCAAGTTCTTTGGGTCCGAGATGCCCGATTCGCATTAGCCCGCATTATTGATACCCTTCTTGAAATTGGGGCAAGGTGGGCTATCCCGCCCTCTGCAATCTGGAAGATTGCGAGGACTTAAGTCCTGGAAATGCTCTGCATTTCTCAGGGCAATCTTTCCCCACCGCTTTGCTTCGCAAAGCGAAGCAGTGGGAGCTAGGGAGGTGGATTACTTTAAGTAATCCAGGTTAGAGGAAATAATGTTCGGAGTTTATTTGCCCGTTCCAGATATGGAGGTAAGTGGGGTAGCCCTGGCCGGGCTTGGCCTGGTAGTTGGATTTCTGGTTGGGCTGTTTGGAGTGGGGGGCGGTTTTCTGATGACTCCAATGCCGAACATTCTTTTTGGGATTCCCTATAATGTGGCTGTGGGGAGCGGCCTGGCCCAGATCCTGGGAACTTCAACCTCAGGAGCAATTCGCCATAGAAGCTTAGGGAATGTAGATTATAAGCTTACCTTTCTGACGGTCCTTGGCTTAGTCCCGGGAGTGGAGGTTGGAGCGCGGATTATCGAGAGGCTGAAATTCACTGCCTCAGTTAATCTCTGGGGGAAGACAATCCCTGCCCTGGACCTTTTTGTCCCGCTTGCCTATATTGTTCTTCTCTTTACCATTGGCACTTTGATTTTCAGAGAGAGCAGGAGAGCCAGGAGGAGACCTTCTCCGGGAGAGAAAGTTCATTCCCCCTTATCGCGCTGGGCAAGAAACTTTCATCTACCACCTCTTATTTCACTTCCTCGCTCGCAAGTTGAGAGTATATCTATCTGGATAATTCTACTTGTCGGCTTTTTCACTGGCCTGGTGGCTGGTTCCCTGGGGGTTGGAGGAGGTTTCGTCATGATGCCTGCCTTAATTTACTTAGTGGGAGTGCCAACTACAGTAGCCATTGGAACCAGTTTATTACAGATAGTCTTTACCGCCTGTTATGGTACTCTCACTCATGCCTTGAAGGGAAATGTTGATATTCTGCTGGTTATCGCTGTTCTCCTTGGTGGTTCGGTAGGAGCTCAGTTTGGGGCAACGCTGACCAGGAGGCTGAGAGGGGCTAATATAAGGTATGCCTTTTCCCTTCTCGCCTGGTTGGTGACCATCATGCTCATCTTCAAACTGGCCATGACCTTAATTTTTTGATGATATGGAAAGTTATATCACCATTTTTTACAGTCCAGGAAAGTATACAGCGGAGCAGTACTGCTTTGCAAGTAAAACTTCCCTGGACTACTGAAAAATCCTTTCCTGGCAGTAAGAAACGGTTATGACGAACCCGCTAAAAGCGGGTGAGGATTTTTCTTGAAGTATAGTAAAGTATAGAGCATTTTCTCATTTAAGTGCTTGTCTTTCTTTGACTTGGCTGTTCTCAAAAGTGTG
>JAJOKU010000069.1 GCA_021129695.1 candidate division NPL-UPA2 bacterium | reverse complement strand
TGTAATTGAAAGGGTTACATTTCTGACATCTAAAAATAATGCGTAACTCGTGTAATACTTTGCCGTTTCTCTACTGCCGAGGCCGGCCCAGTCAGGACGAAGACCAAAAAAGAAGATAAAACCCATTAGAAATAAATTTCTAAACGGGTTAAAATTTTTGGGGGGCTTTTCATCTTCACAATAAATGGAGGCGAGGGGAATCGAACCCCTGTCCCAAGGTAGAACTGGAAGAAGCATCTACATGCTTAGCCCACTCTTTAATTTTCACCTCTTTTAGCTCCAATGGGCTGGATCCAGAAGAGGCATAGCTTAATACGTTCTCGCCTTGTCCCCTTAAGCAAAGAACATGGCCAGCCTGCTACCCGGCATCCTCTCCTCCCCACAGGCAAGGTCGGAGGGATGTGCTCGCTTTATTTAGCAAGCGTAGGCAAACTGTTCGTTTGCACTTAATTTTTTGTCAGGTGTTTTACGAGGCCACCTGACCACCTCGGCATGCAGTTTCTCCTTTTCTTACCCCGGTCGAACCCTATTCGCCCCCTTTCTTCACACTTTACACATTACACATTCTACATCATCCGCGCCGGTGCATTGCCCGGGCTACTTCCCTATCTGCCTCCTTGCGCTTAAGCGTCTGGCGCTTATCGTATAACCTCTTTCCTTTAGCTAAGGCGAGCTCCACCTTAGCCAGACCCTTCTTAAAATAAAGTTTCAAAGGGATGAGGGTCAGCCCCCGCTGGGCTGTTCTGCCCAGTAGCCTTCTAATCTCCTGCTTATGCAGGAGTAGTTTACGAGTCCTGATGGGATCCTGGGTAGCCACCTGCCCAAATTCATAGGGACTTATATGCAAGTTATGGAGAAATACCTCCTCTCCCTCAATGCGAGCAAAACTGTCTTTGAGATCGGCCCGCCCCTGCCGAAGCGACTTTACCTCCGTCCCCCGCAGGATCATACCGGCCTCTACAGTCTCCAGAATCTGGTAATCATGCCTTGCTCTCCTATTAGTGGATACTATCTTCTCCTTTGGCATACATCCTTCCTCCGCTTATAACTATACCACACTTACCTCTACAATAGCAAGAAAACTTGACGGCCTGCATCAATTCCGATATAATAAAAGCTAACAACTCAATGTAGCGGACTCAAAAGCTGACGCTTTTGAGCCGCTGATTTCGCCTGATGGCCAGGAGGAGATGAGTAATGGAGGCGATAGTTGGGAAGACAAAGCTTTTGCTGGTGCAGGGTGACATTACCCAACAGGACAGTGAAGCCATTGTCAATGCCGCCAATACCAGCCTGCTGGGTGGCAGTGGAGTGGATGGAGCCATTCACCGGGTGGGAGGACCTCGGATTTTAGAGGAGTGTAAGGCCATTCGGGCAAAGCAGTGTGGCTGTCCAACTGGTCAGGCAGTGATAACCACAGGCGGAAGATTGAAAGCCCGTTATGTAATTCATACCGTCGGCCCGGTCTGGTCAGGAGGGGGGAGGAAGGAGGAGGAGCTCCTCAAAAGTGCTTATCGGAGCAGCCTGACCCTGGCTAAAGAAAGGGCATCCGCTCGATTGCCTTTCCCTCAATTAGCACCGGTGCCTATCGTTTTCCCATTGAACGGGCCGCCCGAATTCCCCTTTCCACGGTTAGAGATTTCTTGAAAAGTCACAGCTTTTCGGAAGTGCGTTTTGTCCTATTCAGCAAAAAGGACATGCAGGTATATGAAGATTGCTGGGTGCAGTTAAGCTCTCAATAGTTTTGCGTTTCTCGCTTTAAGATTTACACTTTGTAATTGGCCGAAGTGGCGGAATTGGCAGACGCGCATGATTCAGGGTCATGTGAGGGAAACCTCGTCGGGGTTCAAATCCCCGCTTCGGCATCAGTCATCTCAATCGTATAGACCTCTCCAGCGATCTCAGCCAGAATGGCCGCCTGATAACCGGAGCCAGTCCCTATCTCCAATACCTTTTCTATTCTCCAAAGACCTGGGTGGCATAGATTTGGAATTTTGTCCCCTCCCGCCAGGCATCTGGGGGTAGTCCTGCTTTCTGGCAGAGACTACTTAAAGTCTCCTCTTTCGTCCAGCCCTGCTCCTTGGCTACCTCCGGTAAATAGGTAGCCGAAGCACCTGCCTTCTCGATAATAATCCCATGTTTTCCAACCTCAAACTCCTCAAGGCTCTTTATCTCAGTGGGAGGCATGAGATAAACTGATACCTTTATCTTAATCTCATTCAGTTCTTCGCTGCGCAAAGGAGGAAATCGAGGGTCACGGCAGGCGGCCGATACCGCCATCTGAGCCACTGTCTGATATAAAGGCAAATCGGATTCATGCCGTCCAATACAACCACGAAGGGCGCCATCCGTATTGATAGTGATGAAAACCCCTCTCTTATCCTGAAGAACTGGCTCCTTTACCTCAAACTCAGGAATTTTCCCTTCTTTAACATAGCTTTCTATAGAAGCCCGAGCAATCCTCAATAGTTCCTTCTGAGCAGTCTCATCGAGCACTTTAAATTCCATCTCTCCCTCCTTGTAAATGGCCAGGTAATGTCAAAAACTATTTCTCACACTACCTGAAAGGTAGCTATCGCTATATCATCGTGCTGGGTATCCCTTCCCTCATGCCGTGATACCTCGTTTACGATGAGGCTGACGAGAGACTTAGAACTCATTCCAGAAGCCCTCTCTATTAAATCAAACTAAAACAGGCTGGGTCTTTTCTGTCTCATCGACGATTTCAATTATCTCGGGATGATTCATAGCTTCCTGATTCTCCCTGAACGGATGCAGGAAGTGCAGACCCGGATTCTTTTGGGAACGCCGTCTACTATCGTCTTCACTCGCTGGAGGTTGGGCAGCCACCTTCGCTTAGTTTTACGGTGTGAGTGGCTGACATTATGGCCAGTAGCCGGTTCTTTGCCGCAGATAGCGCAGATTTTGGACATTTTCTCTCCTCACCCTTTTTCTTTGGTTAAGCGGACGGAGACCAATTTGGATACCCCGGATTCTTCCATGGTCACTCCATACATAACATCAGCCATGGCGATCGTCCTCTTATTGTGGGTAACGATAATGAACTGGGACCCGACAACAAACTCCCGAAGCAGTCTTATAAAGCGGTCAATGTTAGATTCGTCCAGGGGAGCATCTATTTCGTCTAAGAGGCAGAAGGGGCTGGGCTTCACCTTGATGAGGGCAAAAAGAAGGGCAATGGCCGTCAGGGCTCTCTCTCCACCGGACAGCAGTGATATGGTCTGCAGCTTCTTTCCGGGAGGCTGGGCGACGATATCAATCCCCGATTCCAGGACATCAGCTTCATCAATCAAGACCAGGTCAGCTCTACCTCCCCCGAAGAGGGTTCGGAATAGTTCATGGAAGTGACCTCGAACCTGGGTAAATGTGTCCATGAATAGACTGCGAGTGGTGCGATTAATCTTGGCAATCACCTTTTGAAGAGATTCTTTGGCCTGGAGAAGGTCCTCCTGCTGATTGGTAAGGAAGTTGTATCTTTCTTCTAACTCTTTACTCTCCTCAATGGCTGCTAAATTCACTGGCCCCATGGCCTCTAACTTAGCCTTGAGATTGACAATCTCCCGGGAGATAGATTCTTCATCGATCTCCTCTACGGTGAAGCAGTACTGGCCACAGCCCAAAGGCAGTGCTGGCCGAAGGCCTGCAAAGGCCGGTAAGGATATCTGGTATTCAGAGGAAATCCTCTGCCGGATGCTATCCATCTCCATCTTGAGCTGAGCCTGACGCAGGTCTAAGTTATTAATTCTCGCCTGAATCTCATCCAGTCTACTTCTATCATCTTTAACTTCCTTCTCCAGTTGATTTACCTCAGATAAAATCTTCTTTCTATCCTCAACTCGCTTTCCAATATCTTCCTCCAGAGAATCCCTTTCCTCAAAGAGTTCTTTCAGCTTCCTTTCCCTCTCTTCTTTTCCCTGATCTATCTCCTGTCTTCCCTTCTCAGCTTCCTTCAACTGGAAGAGGCAACCGTCTCGTGCCTTAATATATTCTTGCTGAGATTCTTTTAATCGGCTAAGGTTGCTTCTCTCCCCTTTCTCCTTCTCCTCCCAGGAAGCTAATTCCACCTTCATCCTGGTCAATTCTCGGGAGAGTTCCTCCTGAGCTTTCCCTCCCTCCTCCACTGACTGCTGAAGTAGTCCTATCCTCTCCTGAGCCATCTGTCTTCTTTGGCTCAGCTCCTCCCGTTCCTTATTTAACTGATCTCTCTCCTTCCTAGTTAGTTCATCATCTTCGGCTACTTCCCTGAGCTCTCCCTGAACTATAGAAAACTCCCGGTCTAGTCTCTCCCCAGTAGCCTTAGCTGAGGAGTAATCACTCTCTAAACTAACCTTCTCCATCTGCATTGTACTTTGTTTCTCTTCAAGAAGATTTATCTCGCCAGAAAATTTATTTATTTCCTCTGAGATCACCTTTGACTCAGATTCCATTTCGGATATAGTCTTTCCCAGATGCGCTACTGTGCCTTTAAGTTCTCTAATCTCAGCATCCCTGCGAAGCAGTCCTCCTCCCTTAGAGGCCGCTCCACCGACGCGGGCTCCACTTCTGCTGATCAGTTCACCATCCAGGGTAACTAAGTTTACTGAAGAGTGAGTCACATTGGTTAGCTGCTTAACGACGGTTAGGTCCTCAATGACAACTGTCCTTCCCAGGAGGTGGAAGAAGACATTTTTATAGGCTGGGTCAAACTTTATTAAATCTTTAGCTATTCCAATTACTCCCTTCTGCTTCAGAACTGCATCTAAGGATAGCTCCTCGGAAGGTTTAATTGAATCTAAGGGAAAGAAGGCCGCCCTTCCTCGCCCCTCCCGCTTGAGATAGCTTATCGCTTCTTCTGCATCTTGGGTTCGCCTGACAATAATACCCTGCGCCTTATCCCCCAGAGCTACTTCCAGAGCCGCCTCCAAATTGGCGGGAAGGTCAACAGCATCAGCCACAGTTCCGCAGACTCCAGGAAAGTTGTCCCGCTTCTGAAGGATGGCCTTCACTCCCGCCTGGTAACCTTCGTATCTTTGTTTTAGGTCCTGGAGAAAATTCAATCGGGAGGAAGAACCGGTCAACTCCCCTCGGCAAGAGACTAGCCTGCTCTGAAGAGTTGAGAGTTGAGAGTTGAGAGTTGAGAGTTGACTTTGAATTTTCTTCTTTCTTTCTTCTATCTCTCTAAAGAGGGCTTTTTTATCCTCCAACTCCCCTTCAAGTTTCCCGAGCCTTTCCTCTACGCTTTTCCTCTCCCTTTCTCCTCTCTCCTTCTCTACCTCCAGCCGTTTCTTTCTGGACCTTAAGTTCTCCAGAGTCACCTTAAGAGCCGCTAAATCATTCCTGACCTTAGCCTCCCGGGTAGCTATCTCTACCACCATAGCCTGGCTGTCTTTTATCTCAGCCTCTTCCTCCTCACTCTTCTGAGAGAGCTTCCCTAAGGATTCTTCTGCGCTTTTTAGCTTCTCCTTTCTACGGGCATTCTCCTCAGTTAGCCTAACCAAATTGGTCTCGGTCTCCTTGGTGTCCTCTTTAAGCTGGGCTAACTTTTCCTCTAAATTGGCTAATTCTTCCTTAGCCCTGGACTTTTCCTTCTCCAGCGCCTCCCCCCTCTCTCGCAGGAGGAGAATTTGGCTCTCACTCTGATGGATTTTAGTATTTACTTCCTGGTTCTTCCATTGCCATTCATTGAGAACCTTCTCCAGCTCCAGGAGTTTCACTCTTAGCTCCTCGGCCTTGCTCTCCCCTCTACTTATTTTTGCTGATAACTGCTCTCTCTCATCTTTTATCCCCCTGGCTTCTTCGAGAGAAGACTCCAGTTCCATATTTAGTTGCCTCAGTTTACTCAAGGCTAACTTTATCTCTAATTCTTTTAACTCCTGGGAAGTTTCCTTATATCGCTCCGCCTTTCTCACTTGCCGTTTCAAAGAATTGATCTGCCTCTTCACTTCAGAAACGATATCACTCACCCGCACCAGATTCTGCTCAGTAGCCTCTAACCTCCTGAGAGCCGTCTTCTTCCTGGTCTTATATTTCGTGATTCCGGCGGCTTCTTCAAATAGATAACGGCGGTCATCCGGCTTTGAACTTAAGACCAGGTCTATCTTCCCCTGCTCAATCATGGAATAGGCCTGAGTCCCGACTCCAGTATCCATAAATAGTTCGCTTATGTCCTTGAGGCGGCAGGGGGTGCGGTTTATAAAGTATTGGCTCTCCCCGGAGCGGAACATGCGCCGGGTAATGGTCACCTCGCTGTATTCTAAGGGGAGGAAGTTTTCCGGGTTAGCCATGGTCAAGGAGACCTCGGCCATGCCCAAAGGCTTTCTATCAGCGCTTCCATTGAAGATGACGTCCTCCATGCGGGAACCCCTCAGGGCAAGAGCACTCTGCTCTCCTAAGACCCAGCGAATAGCATCAGCAATGTTTGTCTTCCCGCAACCATTGGGACCAACGATGGCGGTAATTCCGGATTCGAAGATAAAGTCTGTCTTCTCTGGAAAGGATTTAAAGCCAAAGAGCTCCAGTTTCTTGAAATACAAATTTATCACCTCCCTAATCGCCAACTATACAGGTCCTTGGTAAAAGAGTCAAGAA
>JAJOKU010000149.1 GCA_021129695.1 candidate division NPL-UPA2 bacterium | reverse complement strand
CTAAACACCTTTTTGCTCCGACGATAATTTTTCTCAACTGTCAAACTTCCGTTTAAGAGAATACTATACCTATCTTTTATGGACAATTGGAGCTTCCTGCGGAGTAGTTCTTTCCAATAACTTAATTCTTCTGCTCATCTTCTGGGGATTTTTGGGTTTAACGCTGTATCTTTTAATTGGCATTGGTGGGCCCCAAGCTTCCCAGGCAGCCAAAAAGACTTTCGTTATTATTGGCGGCTCCGATGCTTTAATGCTCCTGGGTATTATTCTTATCTGGTTAAAGGTCAGCTCTGAAACGAGCATCCTCTCTCTTTCAATGGATAGAATAAGCATCCCTCTCGTCGGCGGGGTTGCCATAGGAGCCTATCTCTGTTTAGCTATTGCCGCTTTTGCCAAAGCCGGGGCAATGCCTTTCCATACCTGGATTCCGGATATGTCTAAGACTACTCCTACAAGTGTCACCGCCTTTTTGCCCGGCTCATTGGATAAGTTATTAGGTATTTATTTCTTAGCGAGAATATCAATGAACCTCTTTGTGATGAATGAGGCAATGTGTCTTGTTCTATTGATAATCGGAGCAATAACAATTATTGGTGGAGTGATGATGGCGCTGGTCCAGCATGATATGAGAAGACTTCTCTCTTATCATGCGGTAAGTCAGGCTGGTTATATGGTCTTAGGAATTGGCACCGGGAACCCCATTGGAATTGCCGGGGGAATATTTCATATGTTGAATAATGCTATTTATAAATATGGGTTATTTTTATCTGCCGGAGCAGTGGAGCACCGGGCAAAGACAACTGCTCTTGACAAATTGGGCGGTTTAGCCAGGGTAATGCCCATTACCTTCGTCACCTGTGTAATCGCTGCCCTCTCCATCTCGGGAATTCCTCCTTTCAACGGGTTTGTCTCCAAGTGGATGGTCTATCAGGGAGTGATAGAGATGAGCGGGTCAGGGATTGGGGGCCAGGTTATGGATTCTCTGGCTGATTGCGGCAATGTTTGGAAGCGCCCTTACCTTAGCCTCCTTTATGAAACTCATCCATTGCACATTTTTGGGCAGGGCATCGCCCAATGTAGAAAAAGCGGGTTTGATACCCTTATACCCTTACGGGCACAAGCAGGCACAAGCGGGCACAAGTAAATCAAACCCCTGTAAACCGCCGTGAGGTTTCCTGGACAATGTGGCTGCCGATGGTCGTTCTGGCCGGGTTATGTGTTGCCTTCGGAGTATTTGCCTTCCGTCTGCCTTTGAGATATTTGATTCAGCCTGCTGTCCCCGGAGTCTCATTCAGCGGTATCTGGTGGGCCGGCCGAGCCACCTTGCTAATTGCTGTTGGGGTCATCATCGGTGGCATCATCTACTGGCTGGGTAACCTTAAGAGCATGCGTGAAAATACATCTTATGTTGGAGGCGAGATGTTACCTTCCGAGAATCGGATTACCGGAGTGGACTTTTACGGCACAATAAAGGACTTCAGCTTTTTTGGAGCAATGTACCAGAAAGCCGAACAAAAACTGTTTGACCTTTATGAGCTGTTAAGGGGTTTTGTCTTCTACTTCGTGAAGGCGTTTCGGGCTATGCACACCGGAGTGCTGCCCATATATCTTTCCTGGTGCCTGATTGGCCTGGTGGTGCTGTTATTCATATTGATGAAAGGGATAGAATGATAGAACTCTTAGGGTTGCTATTAATATTCATGATAATTGGAGCGATAATTGCTGTGGAAACCAGAGATCTCCTCGCCTCAGTCATCTGCGTGGGAGCAGTCGGTTTTGGTGCGAGCATTGCCTTTCTCTTACTGCGTGCTCCCGACGTTGCCATCATCCAGATCGTGGTTGAGGTCTTAGTATTGGTTATCCTCATCAGGGCTACCATCAGTCGTGACCTTACTGCCATCTCCGGCGATAGGGAATTCTTCGGTATGGTGGTCGCCATAGTCTTGCTCTTTGTGGTCTTCCTCTTCGGGATGCGGGTCTTTGAACACCTTCCTCCCTTTGGACAGCCTGCTATTGAGACATTAGCTCAGAGTCCTGCCAGGGTCTATATCGAATCCGGGTTGAGAGACACGGGAGCAGCCAACCTGGTCACCTCTGTGCTCCTTGACTACCGGGCCTACGATACATTGGGAGAGGCCACGGTGCTCTTCACCGCTATCCTCGGTGCACTTGCCATTCTGCGAAAGAAGGCAAGGAAGAGGAAGGAAGATAGGGAAGAAGAATGAACGGGGAAAAGAATCAGCAATCAGGGATGACCACGATTGTCAGGACAGTCTGCCGCTGGGTAGTGGGGTGCATATTCCTTTTTGGGGTATACATTGTCCTTTATGGTCATTTGACACCAGGGGGTGGCTTTGCCGGAGGGGTGATCATCGCCTGCGCTTTCGTTCTTCTCACCCTATCCTTCGGTAAGGAGGTATCTCTGACAAAACTGAGTAAGGGTGTAGCCTCGGAATTAGATAGCGTTGGAGCCTTGATGTTTCTCATTATCGCCCTTCTGGGAATGTGGACGATTTGGGGGGGAAATTCTTCACCAATTTTATTCAGAAACATCATCCTGGTCTGGACTTTCATCTCTTCAGTGCTGGCAGTATTCCTATATGTAACATTGCCATTGGCTTGAAGGTGGGAACATCACTCTTCATGGTCTTTATCATTTTATCTGTCTTAAGAGTAGTTGTCAGGGGAGAGAAACGGGAGATGATTCAGAAGAAAAAGGAGGAATCGTAATGCTCTATGCTCTTTGCCTTCTTCTCTTTGTGGTTGGATTATATGGGGTAGTGACCAAGAAGAATGTGATCAAGATTGTCATCAGTCTGGTCATTATGGGGTATGCTGTTAACCTCTTCCTCATTATGCTTGGCTATCGGGAGAAAGGAGTGGCCCCCATTATTGATCAGACTACGGAAGCAGCAAAATTTGCTCAAACCTCGGTTGACCCCCTTCCCCAGGCTCTTGTTCTCACGGCTATCGTCATCGGGCTGGGTGTGACTGCTCTCATGGTAGCCATCTGCATTCGCCTATATGAGAGATATGGCACATTTGACATCACTGAGATGAGGAAACTGAAGGGATGAACATTATCCCCCTATTTGTGGCTATACCCTTAGGAATGGCTTTCTTCATTCCCATGGTGGGAAGGAAGGCGAGGAAGCTGCCTGACCTTTTAGGCAACCTAACTACTCTCGTTCTCCTGATTATGTCGCTAAGTGTAATCGGCAAAAGTGGCATCTACTGGATGGGAGGCTGGTCTCCTCGCTCAGGGATACCCATAGGCATAAATTTGGTCCTTGATGGGTTAAGTGGCTTCATACTTGTTACGGTCAGCCTGGTCTCCTTTATGGCCACTCTGTTCTCAGTTCAGTATATGGAACAATATACTTCAAAATTGCACTATTATAGTCTCTTTCTGCTCATGGTAGCCGGGATGAATGGAGTGGTTTTATCCGGGGATATGTTCAATATCTTCGTCTTCCTGGAGATTGCCTCCATTGCCTCCTATGCACTGGTTGGTTTTGGCTGCCGGCATGAAGAGCTGGAAGCTTCTTTCAAGTATTTGGTTCTGGGAAGTATTGCTTCAATCCTTATCCTCTTTGGTGTTGCCCTCTGCTATGCGATGACGGGCACCTTAAATATGGCTCATCTCGGTCAGCTTATCAGGGGGGACATGAATCCACCTATTCTATTGGCGCTTACATTTTTCCTTGCTGGATTTAGCTTGAAGGCAGCGCTTGTTCCCTTCCATGCCTGGCTCCCCGATGCTCACCCTTCCGCCCCTGCTCCTATATCAGCCATGCTTTCCGGTGTCCTGATAAAAGCCATAGGAATATACGCATTGATTCGAGTCATCTTCAATGTTTTCGGGCTAACTCCGCTTCTCTCGTCCATCCTGACTACATTAGGAACTCTTTCCATGATCGTCAGCGTTCTGTTAGCCATTGGCCAGTGGGATCTCAAAAGGCTCCTTGCCTATCACAGTATCAGCCAGATTGGTTATGTTATATTAGGTATTGGATTGGGAACCCCTCTGGGAATTTTAGGAGGTCTCTTTCACCTTATTAATCACGCTGCCTTCAAATCGCTTCTCTTCCTGAATGCCGGAGCGATAGAGTATACTACCGGGACGAGGGAGCTTGAGCGAATGGGTGGATTGAACAAGAAAATGCCAGTCACCGGTTCGACTTCTATAATTGCCTCTATGTCTATCGCAGGGATTCCCCCTTTCAATGGGTTCTGGAGCAAGTTGATTATTATTATGGCTTGTGTCAATGCCGGGCGATTTGGTCTCGCTGGCTGGGCTGTCTTTGTTAGCATAATGACTCTTGCCTCGTTTATGAAGGTTCAGAAATATGCGTTCTTCGATGAACTGAAGAAGGCACGGGAAAGAGTGAAAGAAGTTCCCGCTTTGATGTGCTTTTCCATGATTCTTTTAGCTATTCTCTGTGTAACTATGGGGCTTCTCTGGCATTCTTGGGTAGTGGATTTATTCCTGGGCCCGGCCAGAGATGTTTTAGTAGCCGGAACGAATTACGCTGCAACTGTCCTGGGGAATTAAAATGCGAAGGTTGGTTCTATTCATTATTGCCTTTATCGCCTGGTTCCTGTTGGTCTGGCCCTTTGACACTCTCACCAATCATCTCAGGTGGCAGAGCGTGATTGCAGGCTTAGTGGTGGCTCTCCTGACTACCATCATCTTTGGCGAAGTTCGTCCCCGCGTTCCACGACAGGGAATAATCAAGAGGTGTCTGTGGGCCATCTGCTATCTGCCCGTTTTATTCTGGTACTGTCTATTGGCTAATTTAGATGTTGTCTATCGGGTTCTTCACCCCGAGATGCCTATAAAACCAGGTATTGTTAAGGTGAAGACATCTCTGAGTACTGCCTCGGCCATAACTGCTCTTTGCAATTCTATAACCCTGACCCCGGGAACCCTGACCGTTGACCTGACTGAGGATGGATACCTCTACATCCACTGGATTAATGTTAGAGCGACAGATATAGAGAAAGCCAGTAGAATCATTGTCAGTAGATTTGAAAGGATTTTGAGGAGGATATTTGAATGAGCCTCATCTATCAGCTCTTCTTTGGTATTCTGATGGTCTGCTGTTTCCTCTGCCTTTACCGCATAGGGAGAGGACCAAGCGCACCAGATAGGACAGTAGCCATAGACATCCTGGGTACCGTCGTTGTGGGATTATGTGCTCTCCTGGCAATAATAACCGGGAAGGACTTCTACATGAACATTGCTATTGCCTGGGCTCTCCTCAGTTTTATTGGCACCATTGCATTAGCCAAGCATTTAGAGGGGAGGGGATTCGATGAGTGAAATCGTTGGAATGGTCATCATTGCTATCGGGGTAGTCTTTGATTTCTTCGGCTGCGTCGGCCTGGTAAGATTCCCTGACATCTATAATCGGCTTCAGGCAGCTACCAAGTGCGTGACCCTGGGAACCTGTTTCATACTTCTGGGGGCTCTGATTACCTGCGGCAGCGCACCCACGGCAACCAAGGCGGCTCTCTGTGCGATATTTATTCTTTTGACTTCTCCTACGGCTGCCCATGCCCTGGCCAGGGGAGCACATCTATCCGGGGTGAAGCTCTGGGAGAAGAGCGTAGTAGATAAATATGAGGATGACAAAAAACACTAAACTAAATCCATGAGACTACCAAGTTTATTGCAACTTAGAATACTGAAGGAGGCGTTTAAGGCTCTATTCACAGGACCCTATACGAGCGAATTTCCTTTCCAGCCCCATGTGCCCGCAGAGAAGTTCCGGGGCAAACCAGAATATGACGAGAAGGAGTGTGTGGGCTGCGGAGCCTGTGCTGAGGCCTGCCCTCCCCAGTGCATAGATATGGTTGATGAAGAGAGGAGAAAATTTACGCTCCATTTAGACAGTTGTATCTTCTGTGGACAGTGCCAGGCAAACTGTATCACTGAGAAGGGGATAACATTGACTAAAGAGTATGATTTAGCCCTTTTTGATAGAAGCCAGGCGATTGAAGAGGTAGAGAAAGAGTTATTAAGATGCGAATTTTGCAATTCTGTAATTGGCGCCGTAGACCATATCAAGTGGCTGGCTAAAAAACTCGGGCCCCTCGCCTACTCCAATCCTACCTTAATGCTCACTTCACTAAGGGAGTTAACTCCTCCTCCAGAAAAGATAGCTCCTCGCTCAGAAGGTCCAATCAGCCGCTCTGACCACATCCGCATCCTCTGCCCGAGATGCCGCTGGGAAGTTGTCCTCACCGAAAGCCAAACTTAAATAGCCAGGGATACATCCTATTTTCTGAAGCGACGAATTTTCTTGCAGTATAGGAAAGTATAGAGTATTTTCTCATTTAAGTGCTTGTCTTTCTTTGACTTGGCTGTTCTCAAAAGTGTGTGCTTTTACTCACAGTCTTGCGTTAATCAAAGTTATGAGGAGCGAAGCGACGAATTTTCTTGCAGTATAGGAAAGTATACGGTGAAGCACCGCGAAGCAGTGCTACCTACGGCTAGCAGTACTGCCTTCGGCTGTAAAACGCACTTTCCTAACTACTACACTACACTAAAGTGCTCCCCAAAGGGAGTGAAGTGCTCCCCAAAGGGAGTGAAAATTCCTATCAGTAAGAAATGGTTACGGTGAAGCACACAGCCAAAGGCAGTGCCGAAGGCAGCCAGGGGCAGTGCTACCTACGGCTAGCAGTACTGGCCA
>JAJOKU010000113.1 GCA_021129695.1 candidate division NPL-UPA2 bacterium | reverse complement strand
AAGCTCTTCCGTCGGAGAGCCAGATGAAAACTGGCGAAGTGCGGAAGTTGGGTTGAAAGGAATCCAAGGATTTGTCCGCCAGAGTATAAAAGAACAAGAAAGTCCCTCGTTAAAAGGTTTCCATACAAAATAATCTATCTGGTTGAAAAAGAAAGAATAATTGTTCTGGCTGTGATTCATGGCAAAAGAAGTCCGGATTTAATGAAAAAGAGGATAGATAACATCTAACAAATCACTGCACCCGACCGGCAATTCGCTGGCACTCATTCCAGCAGTGGAGCTTTATCGTCGGTAGACTAAAAAATATATAGATAAATAAAATATTGTGATATAATTCACTCATGATTACAGATATTGACAAAAGAACAATACGGGAAATATCTGATCCGTAGGCGTCAGAGGATAGTTTAAGTGACCAGGATAAAGATATGCGGGATAACTAATCTGGAAGATGCTCTCCGGGCAGTGGAACTGAGGGCAGATGCCATTGGATTTGTCTTTGCGGAAAGTCCCCGCCGGATTGATTCGCAAGAGGCGGCTCGGATTATCCGCTCGCTTCCTCCCTTTGTAACCGTGGTTGGTCTTTTTGTAGATGAGGGAGCCGAGAAGGTCAGAGAGATTATGGAGTATTGCCGGTTGGATGCTCTTCAGTTTCATGGAAATGAATCACCTGAGTACTGCAAGCAGTTTTCGAGGCCCGTTAGAGGTAAATCTCTAAGCGGGTTCATCAGGACGATAAAAGCATTTCGTATCAAGGATGAGGAAACGCTAAAAAGTATCCCTGCTTATCAGGTAGATGCTTATCTACTGGATGCTTATGTGGAAGGAGCAGCTGGTGGAACTGGTAAATCTTTCAACTGGGATTTAGCCGTTGAGGCAAAAAAGATTGGCCGACCGATTATTTTGGCCGGAGGACTGGGTCCGGATAATGTAGCAGAGGCTATCAGGAAAGTCAGGCCTTATGGAGTTGATGTCAGCAGCCAGATTGAGAGAACCCCTGGCAAGAAGGACCACGAGAAGATGAGAGCCTTCATGAAAGCCGTGAGGAGAACTAGTCAGCTTAATCCTTCCCACAGAGGGAAGAGGGCAGGGTGAAGGGAATGAGCAAGGTGAAGCTACCGGATGAGAAGGGTCGTTTCGGAATTTTTGGGGGGAAGTTCGTTCCAGAGACCTTGATGTCAGCGCTGGATGAGCTGGAGAAGGCCTATTTAAAAGCCAAGGGTGACCGGGCATTCCAGAAGGAACTAAATTATTATCTGCGTCAGTATGCTGGTCGGCCAACTCCTCTTTACTTGGCTCAGAGGTTGACTAAGAAGCTTGGAGGAGCGAAGATTTATCTGAAGCGCGAGGACCTGGCTCATACCGGAGCCCATAAGATTAATAATACCCTTGGGCAGGTTCTACTGGCTAAGAGAATGGGCAAGAAACGCATCATCGCTGAGACGGGAGCCGGTCAGCATGGGGTGGCCACGGCTACAGCAGCCGCTATGTTTGGCCTGCGCTGTGAGGTCTATATGGGGGAGGAGGATATAAAGAGGCAGGCCATCAATGTATATCGGATGCAGTTGTTGGGAACCAAGGTCATCCCGGTCTCCTCAGGAGGTAAGACCCTTAAAGATGCCATCAATGAGACCATCAGAGATTGGGTGACCAATGTTCGGACAACTCACTATGTCCTTGGCTCAGTGGTTGGCCCCCATCCCTATCCGATGATGGTGCGGGATTTTCAGTCGGTGATTGGAAAAGAGGCGAAAAGACAGATTCTAAAGGCGGAGGGAAAGCTGCCTGACTATCTGATTGCCTGTGTGGGAGGGGGAAGTAACTCCATTGGGCTTTTCCATCCCTTCTATCAGGATAATGTAAAATTTATCGGAGTGGAGGCAGGAGGGCTTGGTCTTCGGTCAAAGAAGCATGCCGCCAGCCTCATGGCTGGGAGCATCGGTGTTCTTCACGGAAGCAAGAGTTACCTTCTTCAGGATAAGGACGGCCAGATAATGACCACCCATTCCGTCTCGGCCGGTCTGGACTATCCAGGGGTTGGACCAGAGCACAGTTTTTATAAGGAGACGGGAAGGGCTCAGTATGTCTCAATTACAGATAAAGAAGCCTTGAAAGCTTTCCAGCTAACCTCAGAGCTGGAAGGAATGATTCCGGCGTTGGAGCCAGCCCATGCTATTGCATATGTAATGAAGTTAGCTCCAAAGCTGAGCAGGCGCAAGATAATCATCATCTGCCTTTCCGGGAGAGGGGATAAAGATGCGGAGGTCGTTTCGCAGAATATTAAAGGGTGATAAGAATTGAATAGAATCGGAGAGAGGTTTGAGGAGTTAGGAAAGAAGGGGGAGAAAGCCTTCATTGCCTTCATTACCGCGGGGGACCCTGATTTAGCCACTACCAGGTCCCTGGTTCTGGAACTGGAGCGAAGGGGAGTAGATATCATTGAATTGGGTGTTCCCTTCTCCGATTCCCTGGCCGATGGTCCTACCATACAGGCGGCCTCGGAGCGGGCTCTTAAGAATAAAGTTAGCTTGAAAGATGTCTTAGCGTTAGTCAAAGACCTGAGGAGGGAGACGGAGATTCCGCTTGCCCTGCTTACCTACTATAATCCTGTCTATAAATGTGGCTTGGAAAGATTTGTCAAGGAGGCGGTGGAGGGAGGAGTTGACGGAGTAATTGTTCCGGATTTGCCTCCAGAGGAAGGGAAAGAGTTAAAAGATTTTGCTCAAAAGATGGGATTGGACACTATCTTCTTGGTAGCTCCTACCAGCACTCCCGAGAGGATAAAGTTAGTAGCTCGATATTCGTCCGGCTTCATCTATTATGTCTCCTTAACGGGAGTTACCGGTGTTAGGGAGGAGTTAGCTGAGACTATAAAGCCGACCATTAACAGGATTCGACGTTCAACGGGGAAGCCAATCGCTGTCGGCTTCGGTATATCGAAACCTGCCCAGGTCAGAGAAATTGCCTCCTTTGCTGATGGTGTGATTGTCGGAAGCGCTATTGTTAGAAAGGTAGAGGAGAACTTAGGGCGTAAGGGCCTGGTCAGAGAAGTAGGAAAATTTGTGGAGGACCTCCTTAGCGGAATCAGGGATAGTGAATGAACATCCCCAATTGCTTAACCATAGTTCGCATTCTTCTCATTCCGCTCTTCATCATTACCTTAGGCTACCACCAGGCAGGAAATGATGGCATCAGGCTGCTTGCCTTAGCTATCTTCAGCTTAGCTTCCCTTACCGATGCATTAGACGGTCTTATAGCTCGCACCAGGGGCGAGCGAACAAAGTTAGGGTCTTATTTAGATCCTTTAGCCGATAAATTGCTCCTCAATGTCTCCTTCGTCTTACTGGCTATTACCGAAAGTCTTCCCTGCCGACTCCCGGCCTGGATGCCGGTAGTGGTAGTCAGTCGGGATGTAATTCTTGTCATTGGCGGAGCTCTCATCCTAATCTCCTCAGGCGACCTAAAGCTCAGACCTTCCTTCCTCGGAAAGATGACCACCGTCTCCCAGAGTGGAGTGGTCATCCTTACTCTGCTCAATCTTTCCCTTGGAGTTCTTAAGCCCATCTGGATTTTAGCCATATGTTTTACCATTGTCTCTTTTTTCGATTACGTTCTCAAGGGAGGTCGGATCCTCAATGAGAGAAAAGTGTGAACCTCTGATGGCCATCGTTGGTCGCCCCAATGTTGGAAAATCCACTCTCTTCAATCGAATAATTGGAGAGCGTAGAGCCATCGTTGAGCGAGAGCCGGGAGTCACCCGAGATAGAATTTATGCTGAGGGAGAGTGGGGCGGGAAGAGTTTCTCTTTAATTGACACCGGTGGGCTGGTGCCCGATGCCTCTCAGGGAATCTCATCACTAATCAAGGAGCAGGTGAGGATAGCTATTCAAGAGGCAGACTTAATTCTCCTCCTCGTCGATGCTCAATGTGGCCCAACTTCTGTAGATGAAGAAATAGGGAGGCGATTGCGCAAGGCCGATAAGCCAATAATTCTGGCTGTGAACAAAGTTGATAATTTAGAATCAGAGACAGCTATCTCTAACTTTTACCAATTGGGTCTGGGAGAGCCCGTTCCCATCTCCGCTATTCACGGCCTGAGAATAAACGAGCTTCTGGACAAGGTGATGGAACTACTACCGGATGAAAAAGCCAAAGCTCCTCCCCCGGGCATCAAAGTAGCTGTGGTTGGGAGACCAAATGTTGGGAAATCATCCTTCATTAATGCCCTTCTTCAGGAAGAGAGGCTCATCGTAGATGAGGAGCCAGGAACGACCCGGGATGCCGTGGATACCATTTTTCGTCTTGGTGAAGAAAGATTCATTTTCATTGATACCGCCGGGATGCGCCAGAGAGGGAAAGTCCGCCGTGGTGTTGAAAGCTATAGCATTGCTCGAGCTCAAGGGAGCCTTGAGCGCTGTGACATTGCCCTCCTTCTCTTCGATGCCTGGGAAGGGGTGAGCACCCAGGATAGCCGGATAGCTGGGTATATTGAGGAGAAGGGAAAGGGAGTTATTATTGTGGGAAATAAGTGGGACCTGGTGATTAAAAATCAAATATCAAAAATTAAAAATCAAAAATGCGGAAAACCACATCAACCTATTATCGGTAAGCCGATGCAGGCAATGGAAAGTGAGATGATGAAGGAATATAGAGAAATAATTAGGAAAAAACTCCCTTTCCTGTTCGCTCCTATTATTTTTGTCTCAGCTCTTACCGGACACCGGGTCTTGAAAGTTATTGACCTACTGAGAGAGGTGACCAGGGAGCAGATGCTTCGACCAGCTAAGAGCATCTTGGACAGAGTTTTCCAGGAAGCTAAATCCCATCGGCCTCCCGGCCGCCGAGCCAAGCCGGTGAGACTACAACGGCTCAAACAGGTAGGAATAAAGCCGCCAACTTTTGCCTTTTATGCTGATAATCCCGAGTTCATCAGCGAATCATACCGCCGCTACCTCAGCAATAGACTCCGCCAGGCCTTCGGATTCCAGGGAACCCCGATAAAGATTATTTCCAAGGGCAAGAGAAAAAGATAGGAATTTTAAAAATCTTCTCATTTCTCCTCTCTCCTCATTTTACTTCACTAAGATATCTGGCCTCTCCCATTTGACTTCTTCGCACTCAACGGCGATCATTGGCCAATTGGGAGTGGGGGAGATAATCTCTGTGCCTTCTTTCAGGGCAATAATGGTATCCTCGGACTTGGTTCCGGTGATAGTCGAGGGACACCTACAAAATAGAGTCTCTTGGCAGGAGCTTTATAAGCAGTCGCATATATTAGCTATCAGGCGGTAGGTGCAGGCCAAATAATGGCAGGCTACTAAGTATTCACTGTCGTCTTCCTTTACGTTGGTGAGCCGCTCCATCTCATCCCTTAAGGAGAGTGCTTCCTGCAAGTCAGCTTTAGTATATCCATCTCCCTTATCTCGTAGTTGCTGGTATCGCTGGTAAGCCTCCTTGAAGGGTGCCCACATCTGGTACCACCGACACAGGTCACGGATGCCTTCTTCTATGGAAATGGCTGGACGATAGCTGAGCATCCTCTCGGCCTTGGAGGTGTCGGCCAGGGAGGCATGGACATCTCCCAGCTGTGGTGGCTGGTAGTCTCTTATCGCTTTCTTCCCGAGATATCCCTCCAACAGTTCTATGGCATCGTTCAGACGAGTTGTCTCTCCGCCCCCCAAGTTGAATATCTCATCCGGGCAGGGATTCCTAAGGGCTCTTACAATGCCTTCGACAATGTCATTAATGTGAGTGAAATTACGGGATTGGCAGCCATCACCGTAAATGGGAATAGGTTCTCCTCTGGCCATCAACTCCACAAACTTGCGCAGGGCCATATCCCTTCTTCCCCTTCGGCCATAGACGGTGAAGAAACGCAGTCCGCATACCCAGAGAGGCTTATCCCGGTCCCGTTTCCCAGAACGAATTAACTCCTCTGCCATATTATGATAGGTATGAGCCCAGATCTCTGCTCCCACCTTGGCGGCTGGATATGGAGCCTGAGGATTAGGGATGTCCTCCTCCTTAGAGGGGCGATTGTCCTTAACACCTCCGTAGATGGAGGAAGATGAGGCATAGAGAAAATACTTAATCTGAAATTTGAGGGCCATGGCCAGCATCCTCTCTGCTCCTTTCTCATCTATCTCCAAATAAAGCTGGGGGGCTTTGAAGGAATCTCTCACTCCAGCTAAAGCGGCCATGTGCACTACCTGGTCAATCCTGTTCTCCCGAAACACTTTCTCCAGCACCTCGTCATCACGCACATCCACATTCTCATAGAACCGGTAGCGAGAATGTCCCAGGGAGCGTTCTACATTCTGCCTCTTAATGTCCTGGTCGTAGATATAGTTTTGGAGAAGCTTCTCAGAGAACGGTTTAAGGTCTCCCTTTCCACCCAAATCTATTACATCCAAACCTATTACCCTATATCCCTCTTTAAGGAGGCGCTCAACTAAATGGGAGCCGATAAATCCTGCCGCTCCGGTGACCAGAATAGTCTCTTCTCCCACCTCGCTGGACAGGGAAGTAGAAGTATAGAACTTCTCCTTCTCCTCGACCTCTAATTTAGCTGTTTCCTTCTCCAACTTACAGGCCATTTTCCTCAGGCTTTCCCAATCGCCTGAGGCAACCGCGATTTCCAACTCGTTTTTTAGAATCTTATCTCTCACTGGCCGCTTCCCTAAAAAATACGCACAAACTTTAAAAGTTCACACGAGTTACGCACCCTTTTTGTAACTATTTGATAATCAATGGGTTACAGTA
>JAJOKU010000050.1 GCA_021129695.1 candidate division NPL-UPA2 bacterium | reverse complement strand
AGAAAGCAGGGGGGGCAGGGACTTTATCCCGGAAATCCTTCGGATTTCTCGGGGCGAAGGGCCGCATAATTAAAACGCTTAGTTAATTAAAGCCTGCGGGGTAGCCCGCCTCCCTAGGAATCGCAGAGCGATTCCAGGGACTTTATCCCGGGAATTCTCCGAATTCCTCGGGGCTGTTCCAATTTTAAGAAAGGTATGAATAAAGCGGGCTAATGCAAAGTCTTAAGATGATTTTCGATAGCAGTAATCCTTTCTGAGATGGGAGGATGGGTGGAGAGCCAGCCTCGGCTCAATCCCTTCTTCCTCTTCTCTTCCTTCAACTTCTCGAGGAAGGTTATCATTCCATAAGGATCGAAACCGGCCTTATAAGCATAGTCCACTCCTTTCTTATCAGCTAAAAGTTCGTCTTCCTGACTGTATCCAAGGGCAAGCAGATTAAAAGCCTGAGCAGCGAACTTGCCTGCTTCCCTGGTCTCTTCCGTAGACAGGAGGGCAATGGAAAGAAGGGTGTAGAGCCTATGGGCCTGGAGTTTCTTCAGTCCGTGCCGGGCCGCGATATGAGCCACCTCGTGTCCCAGGACACAGGCCAGCTCATCTTCATTTGCTTTTTCAACTAACGCCCTGGTAACATAAATTGGGCCCCCTGGCAAAGCGAAGGCATTGAGCTCGTCGCTATCAATGACCTTGAAAGTATAAGGCAGGGCAATTCTATCGGAGGCAAAGGCCACTTTCCTCCCTATCCATTCCACATACTGAGCTTTCTCCTCACATAGTTTGTATTTCTTCTCTATTCTCTTAGCCACTGCTCTGCCAATGGCAATCTCTTTCTCCCGACTGTAAATTATTCTCTCCTCTGTCTCTGTAACCGGATTATAAGTAGTGGCACAGCCAGTCAAAAAGAGGAGAAGAGTTAGGGCAAGAAGGCCCTTTCCCTTCATATCTACCAGCATTTCCTCTTGAGATGCGGCAAAGTAGATGAAGATGCCAATGAGGGCAAGGAAGGGGTTAGGTGGTCGGACTAGCAATCCAGCCGCGAAAAAGAGGAGAGCAAACATCTGGCCAAGGGTAACGGCTATCTTGGTTGCCTTCCGGTAATCCATATTCTGAGCTAAGAGTGCCCTCAGTATCCTCCCTCCATCCATGGGAAGGGCTGGGGTCAGATTAAAAAAAGCAATAAAGACATTGGTGCGGATGACAGCAGTAAGCAGGTCCACTTCCGTGCCATGAAAGAGAGGAGAGCTCAGGTGCATTTTATCTTTAATGAAAAACAGAAGGATAGCTACTATCAAGTTTACCGGGGGGCCGGCCAGAGCTATCTTCAATTCCTGGCTTGGTTTCCTGGGAAGATTCTTCATAGAAGCTATTCCCCCGATGGGCCACAAGGTGATATCCCTTACTTCCACCCCAAAATGCTGAGCCGTAAGACTATGGCTCATTTCGTGCAGGATGATACAGAGGAAAATGAGGCAGACGAATACCATCCCCCAGATAGCTCCTACTATACCTCCTCCCTCGCTTCCAAACATGACCCCGAAGAAAAGGAGGAGCAGAAAGAAGGTTGGATGAACCTTTACATCAATGCCCCGGACAGAAAATAGCTTAAGAGAACCTCTCATCTTTCTTTCCTCCTCAAAAGTAGAGATCTGAGATGAGCTAAGACGCATCTGGGTAGCGCTTCCAAATTATATCCCCCTTCTAAAACCGAGACGATTCTACCCTGGCAAGTCTTCTCAGCTATATCCACTGTTAGATCGGTAAACCGGGCAAAGTCCTCCTCCCCTAAATTCATTCCCGCCAAGGGGTCTTCCCGATGCCCATCAAATCCGGCTGAGATAAGCACAATCTCCGGATTAAACTCAAGGGCTTTTGGAATGAGAGTCTTATGGAATATATTCAGATAATCCTGGCCACCGCTTCCTGGAGGGAGAGGAAAATTCATATTATATCCCTTCCCCTGCCCCTCTCCCTTCTCCTCTGTGGAACCCGTCCCCGGATAGTGGGGAGATTGATGAAAAGAGACATAGAGCACAGAGGGGTCGTCATAGAAAACATTCTGGGTTCCATTTCCATGATGAATATCCCAGTCAATTATTAAAACTCTCTTCAGTCCGTGCTCTTGCTGCGCGTAGCGAGCAGCAATGGCTGCATTGTTAAAAATACAGAATCCCATTCCTCTGCCTGGCTCAGCGTGATGACCGGGAGGGCGGACAAGGGCCAGGGCATTTTCAACCCTACCTTCAATAACTGCCTGAACGGCAGCTAAAACACCACCAGCGGCCAGAAGGGCTACCTGGAATGAAGAGGCGCTAGTATAAGTATCGGCATCGAGGTGACCCCCTCCTTCCCGGCAGAGAGAATCTACCTCATTGATATAGTCGGTCTGGTGAACGGACTCAATCTCTTCTAAGGTTGCTCTCCGGGGAGGAATATTCACTAAATACTCCTTTATTTTCTCTTTTTCCAGCGCTCTCATAATACAGGTTAGACGCTTAGCATTCTCCGGGTGAACTCTTAAATTATGCTTTAAGTAGTCAGGATGATAAATTAGACCAGTAGCCAATTTGATTTAGCTCCAAATCCCCGGCTTAACCCTTCGGTAAGAGCCCCATCAATCGCTTTCTCATACTCCTCAGCCGTTATTCTTCGAGTGAGGAGAGGGTAGCGCCGGGCTTGATAGCAGGGACGATATTGGTCCATTATGTTGACATAGGTATCAGGGGAAATCTCCCTGGCTATGAAGCGCATCGTCTCCCTTGTCCCCGCTAAATCATAAGGCAAAACTAAATGGCGAATAAGCAGTCCCCGCTGAGCAATTCCCTTGACATCTATCTGGAGGTCTCCCACCTGCCGGTGCATCTCCGCTAAGGCCTCCTTCATTACCCGAGGATAATCAGGAGCCTTAGAGTAGGTCTCCGCCTTTTGCCAGTCACTGTATTTAGCATCGGGCATATAGATATCAATTATTCCATCCAGCAAGCGAAGGGTCTCCATCGATTCGTATCCACCACAGTTATAGACCAGGGGAACGGTAAGACCACCTTCAATGGCCACCGATAAAGCGGCCATGATCTGAGGAACGAAATGAGTGGGAGTGACAAAATTGATATTGTGGCATCCCCTCTTTTGAAGAGATATCATCTCCTGAGCCAGTTTCTTTATAGAAATCTCCTCTCCATGGCCAAGCTGGCTGATGTCATAGTTCTGACAGAATTGACAGGAGAGGTTACAGTGAGTAAAGAAGATGGTCCCTGAGCCGAACCGACCAACCAGGGGAGGCTCTTCCCCGAAATGTGGTCCGAAGCTGGAGACCATGGGTAGTTCGCCTACTTTGCAGAAACCTCTTTCCCCACTTAATCTATCCACGCCACATCGGCGAGGGCATAGAGAACACCCTTTAAGAATCTGGTAAGCTTTCTCAATCCTTTGTTCTAATTCGCCTTTCTCATGCAACTGTCTATACTGCATATTCATACCCAGAGTTGAATAATCCGGGCTATACATACTTGATTGCCTTGACATACCTCATTCGAAGGTCATAGAGAAGATGCTCAACTAAGTCCACTTCTTCTTTGGTCAAATTCCCTTCCGTTTTCTTCTTGAGCATATCAATAAGGTCAATGGTATATTTCGCCTGTTTGTAATCTAACTTTGCTTCTTTAGACTCAGGGCTAGTAAACTCCCCGAGGAGCATCAGGGCCTGCATCCCCAGGCTGGAGACGAAACTACTGAAGTCTGGCTCAGGAAGCGGTGTCTTTGGTTTGGTTTCTTCCTTGTCCTCCTTTGCTTCTTCTCTTTCCTTACCTTCTTTTACTTCTTCTCGCTTTGCCTCCGCTTCGCCCCCCTTTACTCTCTTTTTCCAGGCCTCATCTACTTTTTTCTTGCCTTCTGTTTTCTTTCTCTCCATAATTCCTCTCCCATTGTCTTTGTAGTCTCCTTCTTCTCTTTAGGACGAGAATATAGTTTAGCATTCTCCTTGACCCTGGTTTTTGGATTGCGCTTCCAGAACCTCCGTATTTTCTTCACTTTACCAAAACTCCTGCATAACCAACTACGGCACTATAGTCACCGCTTGTATCCCCGGAGGTCATATACTGGACGAGTTCTGCCTTCTTAGCTCCTAACTCCTTAGCGGCGCTGAGCATGGTTACTACCGGGGCACAGCCGCACATAGAGATGTTTAAATGCCTCATCCTCTTCAGCAGCTCCTCCTCGTTTAATTCCAGAATTGCCTCTATGGCCTGTTTATCCTTACGCTCAGCACTCTCCTGCGATTCATAATGAGTCATATCCGAGCTGGCTAAGATGATTGCCTTTTCACCCCTGGCCATAATGGCCCTGGCTATGGCTCCCCCTATCTCCCGGTAGGTAGCAAGGTCTCCTTCACAGAGGATGATGGGAACGAAGCGAAAATCGCCGGTTAAATATTGTAGGAAGGGAATCTGCACCTCAATGGAATGTTCATGAGAATGCGCTTCTTCATCACCTTCCAGATTCTCACCCTCAGCCAGAATCTCTTTTGCTAAGTCAGAATCTATCTCCACCTCACCCAGAGGAGTCTTCCACCTCCCCTCAACCATAACGGCGAAAGGTCTTCCCCGACCAGTATGATTTGGTCCAGTAATGACAAATCTCTCCGGGATAACCATCCGGGAGAAGACTGCCCCAGCCACCTTCCCGGAATAGACATATCCCGCATGGGGCAGAACTGCCCCCAAGACATCTTCTTTCTTAGCTCCTTCATCAATGAAGCTCTTAATCTGCTCTTTCAAAGCGGATTCTTGACCAGGATAAAATTGTCCCGCCACTACCGGTTCCCTATCCATTTCCCTTCCCCTTTTGCTACATGTTACTGTCCAATTTAACCTCAGTAAACCCCGTTATTTCTGGTAGCCGTCCCGAAGGCGTTCACTGAGAACTTACAACCACAGAGACTATAATATAAAGAAGAGAGTCTAATTACTTTTTTAATCTCCCTGTGACCTCTCTATGGTTATTATATACCATATCATAATATTTTTCAAGTATTGACAAACTTACCCGAAATATGGTATAGTAACGATAACAGGAGAAGTAGGATGGCGCCAGAGTTCAAATTAGAGCAAAGACAAGTACAGCAGCTAATTCTTTCCCCCCAGATGCAACAGGCCATTTACCTGCTTCAGCTTCCCCTGATGGAACTGAGGCAATTCCTCCAACAGCAGCTAATCCAGAATCCGGTCCTGGAAGAAGTAGAGGAGATGGAGCCGACTGCAACCGAAGAGGAAACTTTAGCTGAGCTGAAGAAAGAAGATTATGAGCCAGATGTGCAGGAGGAGATGGAGCGTATAGCTCAGTTCGACAGGGATTGGTATGAATACTTCCGAGATACGAGCGCTTTAGGAAGAATTGAGGCTGACGAGGAGAAACGCCATTTTAGGGAAACTTCCATTACCAGGCCGCTATCACTTCAAGACTACCTCCTTCGTCAACTTCATCTCTCCAGCTCCTCGCCTGAGGAACTGAAGATAGGGGAGCTCATAGTCGGAAATATTGATAGTAATGGCTATCTACAGGCTTCCGTGGAAGAGATAGCCACTGCCTCATCGGCTAGCAACCGGGAGGTGGAGAAGGCTCTCCTTCTAATCCAGACCTTTGATCCCCCGGGAGTGGGAGCCAGGGACCTGGGAGAGTGTCTGCTCCTTCAGCTTGGAAGACTAAAGAAACAGGGGAGCTTGGCCGCTAAGATCATCAGCCAGCATTTGAAGGACCTGGAGAAGAGAAGGTATCCCCACATAGCTCAGGCTTTGGCCGTCTCTCTGGAGAAGGTAAAGAAAGCAGCCAAAATGATAGCTACCCTTGAACCAAAGCCAGGAGGAAGTTTCTCCTCAGAAAGGAATCAAACAATCCTTCCTGACCTCGTTTTAAAGAAAGTGGATAATGAGTACCGCATTATAATCAATGACGGTGATTTGCCCCGGCTTCGAGTTAGTTCCACTTACCAGAAGCTAATGGAGAAGGGTAATCCAGACCCGGATGCTAAGCAGTATCTGGTGGAGAAATTCAAATCCGCTATGTGGGTGATTAAAAGCATAGAACAGCGCCGTAAAACTGTGCGGAAGGTAGCTGAAAGTATCGTGAAAAAGCAGCGAGAATTCTTAGATAAAGGAGTAGAGTATTTCAAGCCCTGCACCATGCGGGAGATCGCCGATGAGATCGGAATGCATGAATCTACCGTCAGTCGAGTGACTACCAATAAATATATTGAGACTCCTCAGGGCCTATTGGAATTGAAATACTTTTTTAGCAGTGAAGTTCCTATGACCAATAGTGAGTCTATCTCCAGAGTCAGCCTCAAGGCTAAGATTCAAGAGCTGATAGAGAAGGAAGATTCTCACCAACCACTAAGCGACCAGGAGATAGCTAGTCGGCTAGCCGCTCAGGGGATTCGCATCGCCAGAAGAACAGTGGCCAAGTACCGGGAAGCCATTGGCCTGTTGCCCTCCAGCCTGAGAAAGCAATATTAAAAGCCCACGAGAGGGATCGAACCTCCGACCTGAGCTTTACGAAAGCCCTGCTCTACCAACTGAGCTACGTGGGCCAGTTACTTACCGGCAACAACTTACGCTGTCGTCTCCAAAAGGGATTTTTCTATCATTTTATGAGCCTTTTTAAGGACTCGTTCTGCTTGGTTTTGCGTGCTCTAAGGAGCAAGTAGTGTTCAGTTTGGCTTCCCCTCTAAACAGGGGGAGCCCTTTCCAGGCTTTTCAGGAAAGTATAGAATACTTTCCTCACGAGTTACGCATTATTTTTAGATGTCAGAAATGTAACCCTTTCAATTACA
>JAJOKU010000134.1 GCA_021129695.1 candidate division NPL-UPA2 bacterium | reverse complement strand
CGGTAGGCTAAAGGGTTGAAATAAATACAGAGGGAGTTATTAAATCAGCTAAAAAACGAATAAAGAAACGACGCGTATGACAGAGAGCAGTTCCAAGCGCCCTTCCGACTTCATCCGGCATAGAGTGGCGGAAGACCTGAAGCAAAATAAAAACGAAGGCCGCGTTCTCACCCGGTTCCCACCGGAGCCGAACGGCTACCTGCATATCGGACACGCCAAGGCCATCTGCATCAATTTCGGCATCGCCGCTGACTTTGGTGGCCTTTGCAACCTGCGTTTCGACGATACCAATCCCACCAGGGAAGAAGAGGAGTACGTGGAAGCAATCAAGGAAGATGTGCGCTGGCTGGGATGGGACTGGGGCGATCGCCTCTATTATGCGTCGGACTACTTCGAGCAGCTCTATGAATACGCTGTGCAGTTGATCAAAAAGGGAAGAGCATATGTCTGCGATCTGAGTGCAGACCAGATCAGAGAGTACCGGGGCACGTTGACACAGCCTGGCAAGGACAGTCCCTACCGCGGCCGCTCGGTTGAAGAGAACTTAGATCTCTTTAAGCGCATGCGGGCCGGCGAGTTCAAGGACGGTTCCCGCGTGCTCCGGGCAAAGATCAACATGGCATCCCCGAACTTGAACATGCGGGACCCGGTCATGTACCGTATTCTCCATGCAAGGCATCACCGCACGGGCAATAGGTGGTGTATCTACCCGACCTACGATTGGGCCCACGGCCTGGAAGATTCTATCGAGGGGATCACCCATTCGCTGTGTGACCTGGAATTTGAAAACCACCGCCCGTTGTATGACTGGTTTCTTGACCAACTGGGCGTCCATCATCCTCAGCAGATCGAGTTCGCCCGTCTCAATCTCACCTACACGGTGCTGAGCAAAAGGAAGCTTCGGGAATTGGTGGAAGGCAAACATGTTAGTGGATGGGACGATCCCCGGATGCCTACACTATCGGGTTTGCGAAGACGGGGCTGTACCCCGGAGGCAATCCGGAACCTTTGTGAGCGCATCGGGGTGTCCAAGACGGATAGTGTTGTGGATATGGCCCTGTTCGAGCACATCATCCGCGAAGACTTGAACAAGACAGCTCCGCGTGTAATGGCTGTACTGCGTCCGCTTCGGGTGGTCATAGACAACTATCCGCAGGATAAGGTAGAAGAGATGGATGCCGAGAACAATCCTGAGGATTCCAGTATGGGCTCACGAAAAATTCCTTTTTCACGTGTGCTCTACATTGAGCGGGATGATTTCCGTGAAGACCCGCCGAAAAAGTTCTTCCGTTTGACCCCCGGTGGCGAAGTGCGACTAAAACACGCATATTATATCAAATGTGTGCGAGTAGTGAAGGATAAACAAACCGGTGAAGTAACGGAACTGCACTGCACCTATGACCCCCAGACACGAGGCGGTTGGTCTTCAGACGGACGCAAGGTCAGGGGGACACTGCACTGGGTTTCGGCTGCCCACGCCCTCGAAGCTGAAGTGCGCCTCTATGAGCCTCTCTTCATAAAGCCCAACCCGGAGGATGAAGAGGGCGGCTCTGATTTCAAGGCCAATTTGAATCCAAACTCGTTAGAGAAACTGACTTCATGCCGGGTGGAACCAAGTCTCCAAGGGGCAGTTCCCGGAAGCCGATACCAGTTCTTAAGACACGGTTATTTCTGCCTTGACACCGATTCATCCGCCGGAGCACTTATATTCAACCGAACGGTATCTCTGCGCGATACCTGGGCCAAAATTGAGAAGGCGCAAAAGAAGGGACAGAAAAATCAAAAGTTCTTGAGTCCCGACGGTCAATAAAAGGCACCCTCCTAGTATCAAATAAAAAGAAAAAAACATAAAACGCGACAAAGAAAAAGGGATGTGGTAAAATTACCCTGATACAATTTCTTCCCTGAGAAATGCAGAGCATTTCCAGGACTAAAGTACCCGACATTTCATGGTGCAATGAGTAGAGGAAAAGGGGGCACAAGGTCAAAATGGTTTTTCAGGGAAAGACGGCCGACTATAAAGGTTTTGGGAAAGATGTTAGAAAATGGTCTATCAAAAGGAAGAAAAGATTTTTAACGAGGGGGTGTTAATAATGCAAAAGGTTCTAACAGCAAAAGGAGTAGCGAAGTACCTACATGTAGCTCCTATAACTGTCTACCATAAAGCACAAAAGGGGGAGATCCCGGCCATCCGGGTAGGTAGAAATTGGCGATTCCCTTTAACCCTATTAGAAGAATGGGCGAGAAAAAAGGCAAAGAGGGATAAAGGATCCTGGAAGTATCATAAGACAACAGCTTACAAATCTTTAAGGAAAGCAAAAACAAAGAAGATATCTACAAAACTTTTTAAGAGTTATGAATGTGGTGGAGTAAAAGGCGGTTTAAGCAGGAGGGAACTCTATAGTGAGAGATAAAGTCTCATCCTTCTTAGATACTAATATTCTGGTCTATGCTACCTTCAACGACCTTCCTCAATACTCTATTGCCAAAGAGTTAAGAGATAAGGCCGCATCAAAGGAATTAGAGGCTTATCTTAGCCCTCAGATATTAGCAGAGTTTTACTCTGTTGTAACCAACTCGGAGAGGATAGTAAAACCTTTATCTCCGGGGAAAGCAAGGGAGGAAATAGATGTTTACCTAAGCACCTTCCCAATGCTTAAAGTAAAAGATACCACCACCAGGAAAATGGTAAAATTAGCACAGAAGCATAAAGTAACCGGACAAAATATCTATGATGCCCAGATAGTAGCTACAATGTTAGTGAATAGAGTTAAAAGAATCTATACTGCCAACGATAAGGATTTTAGAAAGTTTAAAATAGAAGTTATAAACCCTTTCAAACGGAAATGAGGATGCCATGACAGAGAAGATCAGAGTTAGATTTGCGCCCGCTCCAACCGGGTTTTTACATATTGGTGGGGCGAGGACAGCTCTCTTCAACTGGCTCTTTGCTCGTCATGAGGGCGGACAATTTATCCTGCGCATTGAGGATACAGATGAATCTCGTTCCACCAGGGTAGCAGTAGATAATATCTTAGAGAACCTCCGCTGGCTCGGGCTTGACTGGGATGAGGGCCCGGAGAAGGGAGGTCCGTTCGGTCCTTATTTTCAGATGAAGCGTCTGGATATCTACCGACGCTATAGCCAGGAGCTTCTACGGGAAGAAAAGGCCTATTTCTGCTATTGCTCGGCGGAGGAGTTAGCAGAAAGACGCAAAGAAGCTTTAAGGAAAGAGGCACAGGTTGGTTACCACGGCAGATGCCGGGAGCTTTCTTCTCAGCAGAAGGAGGATTTAGAGCGCTCAGGGCGAGAGAAAGTAGTGCGGCTTAAGACCCCTCGGGAAGGAGTGACCCAGGTGAATGACCTGATTAGAGGGAAAGTGGAATTTGAGAATGCCCTTTTAGATGATTTCGTCATTATGAAATCCAGAGGCACCCCCACCTTCAATTTTGCCAACGTGGTTGATGACCACCTCATGGAGATCAGCCATGTCATTAGAGGGGATGAACACCTTTCCAACACTCCTCGCCAGATTCTCCTTTACCACGCCCTGGGATTTCCACTTCCTTCTTTTGGCCATCTGTCCATGATTCTGGGAACGGATAGAAGCAAGCTCAGTAAAAGGGAAGGAGCAATTTCCCTGGACTGGTATCGTCAGACAGGATACTTGCCTCAAGCCTTAGTCAACTGTCTTTCCCTCTTAGGATGGGCTACCTCCGACAGTCAAGAACTTTTCTCCTCAGTGGATGAGATAATCAGTAAGTTCTCTTTGGAAGGGATTAGCAAAACGGCCGCTATCTTTGACCCGAAGAAATTAGAGTGGATGAATGGAGAGTATATAAAGAGGCTTCAACCTGCTGAAATTACTAAACTTACCAAGCCTTATCTGGAGAAAGCCAATCTCCTTCGGGGTGATGAGGATGAGGAGTGGTTGAAGAAGGTAGTTGTCTTAGAGCAGGACCGTATCAGGACCCTATCCCAAATCGTAGAATATGGTGATTTCTTTTTCCTTCCCGAAATTGAGTACGATGAGAAAGCGGCAAAGGTTCTCCGGAAAGAAGGTGCGTCAGCGCTTCTCCAGATTTATCGAGATAGGCTCAAAGATCTGGAGCCATTTACCATAGAGAAAGTAGAAGAGGTGACCAGAAGGATAATTGCTGAAGAGAAGATAAAGGGGGGCGAGCTCATCCATCCCGCCCGCGCGGCTCTCACGGGACGAACGGTTGGCCCCAGCCTATTTGAACTGATGGTTCTTCTGGGAAGGGAGATGACCTTCCTGCGGCTGGATAAAGCAATAAAATGGAAAGGTTAATCTTCATTACCGGTGGAGCTCGTAGCGGGAAGAGTAGCTTCGCCGTTAAGCTTGCCACTCGGTTGAGCAAGAAAGTTATCTTCATTGCTACCGCCCAGGCTCTGGATAAGGAGATGAAGGCCAGGATAAAGAAGCACCAGAGACAGCGCAGGCGAAACTGGAGAACAGTAGAAGAACCAAGAGACACAGACAAAATTTTAAGTGAGCTAAGAAAAAGGGATAACCTGGTTCTCTTAGACTGCTTAACTCTTCTTATCTCTAACTGGCTTCTTTCGGGGAAAAAGGCTGTCTTTAAAGATGTTCGCTCGTTACTCGGGGCAGCCAGGGAAAGAGAATTTCCTACCATTATCGTCTCCAATGAGGTGGGAATGGGGATAGTGCCAGACAGCGAATTGGGAAGACGGTTCCGGGATATAGCCGGTAGAGTTAATCAAATGGTGGCCAAGGAAGCAGATGAAGTATATTTGCTCGTCTCGGGACTTCCCATAAAAATAAAGTGACCAAGCCGAAACTAAAAAAGGGCCTTGTTCAAGTTTATACTGGTAGTGGTAAGGGTAAGACCACAGCTGCCTTCGGTTTAGCTATGAGAGCCAGGGGGCAGAGCTTGAGGGTCTGCATTATTCAGTTCCTCAAAGATAAGCCGAGCGGCGAGGTAGCCCAGGCCCGCAAACTTGGAATCAAACTTATCAGATTTCCCGGCCCCTCTTGCCCCGGCTGCCGCCTGAGCCGGGAACAGAAGTCAAGATTGAAGAGGAGACTTCAGAGAGCTTTCTCCAGGGCAAAAGAGACAGTAATGGGTGGTCGATATGACCTGGTGGTCTTAGACGAATTGAACTTCGTCCTCTCCCAGGGCTTGTTAAGAACTAAGGACGTCCTGGCCCTTCTCAGAGAGAAACCAGCCCATGTGGAGGTCGTCTTAACAGGACGCTATGCTCCTAAGAGTGTCGTCCGGAGAGCCAATCTGGTCACTGAGATGGTTGAAGTAAAACATCCCTTCCAGAAAGGAATAAAGGCAAGGAAGGGAATAGAATATTAGGAGGGAAGAAGCGATGAGAGAAGTTTCAGTCAGTGAAGTTTGGAAGAGGAAATATCCGGAGCCAGTGGTTTTGGTCACTTCAGTGGATGAAAAAGGCAAGCCAAATATTATTGCCCTGGGTTGGAGCATGCCGACTTCCTTTGAGCCGCCCATGCTGGCTATCTCAGTGGGGAAGACCCGCTACAGCCACAAGCTTATCTCTGAAGGAAAGGAGTTCGTCCTCGCTTTTCCGCAGGAAGGGATGAAGGATGAGGTCCTTTACTGTGGCACTCACTCGGGCAGAAAGGTAGACAAGTTCAAGGAGACCGGACTAACAGCTCAACCGGCCAAAGAGGTTCGGCCACCTCTGATGGAAGAATGTCTAGTGAACATGGAATGCAAAGTAGTGGGAGAGCTGGATACCGGTGACCATACCATCTTTGCCGGGAGAATAGTTCGTGCCTCTGTTTCCGAGGAGGAAGGGCAAAGATTGTACAGCTTAGGAGGAGAGAGACTTGGAGGAGTCAGGGAAAGTGGATGAGATTATCTTCGCTAATCCCTTCAAGCTGGACAAATCCCTGACCAAGGAACTGGGTAGAAAAGTCATCTGTGCCTGGGATGGGGCTAAATTTAATTTAGAGGAGTTGCTCTCCCCGGGCAGGCTTTGAGGCATATCCCACAGATGTGGTGGCCAATATTACATTGCTTCCTGAAGGAGTCAAGCTTTCGGTAACAAGCTAAATGTTGGAAGTTTTCCCTTCTCTCCTTAATTGCTCCCGCCGGACAGAGGGGAATACACTCCCTACAATCTCCGCAGCCCAGTTCCTTCCGGCTATCAGTTATCAAAGGGAGGTTGGTTAAGACAGTAACCAGTCTCAACCGGGAGCCAAATTCCGGGTTAACTAAGAGGTTATTCCTTCCCAACCATCCCAGGCCGGCCTCTAAGGCTATTCGCTTGTGGTTGAGGTGTCCCCTCTGTCTTTCCCAATCTATGATCTGAGAGGAAGGAATGGGTAAGGCAGAAGCCCCTTCCTTTTGAATGAACCCCATCATCTTGAGAGCTATCTCGTCGAGGAGAGAGTTAAGACGCCGATAGTGATAGAAATACAGTTTGGTTGGCTTATCTACAATATCCTCAATTATTGCATCCGAGAGCCTGACGGCCAGGGAGATTCCAAAATCCAGCCTTTCTATAGCTTCTTCAGATAAACCAATAAAATCTTTCTTTAACCCATGCACATCGGCCACTCCAAAGAGGGAAGCCCCCTGGCTTAAGGTAAAATCCCGCAGGCGGTCATAGTTTGCTTGCGCTTCCTTCATCCTCTCCACCTCCTATACAATTGAGCCAATTCCTCCATATCCCTTACTTCCCGGCAGGGTGGCAGGGAGTTAAGAAATGTTCCCCCATAACCTCATCCGCCTCAAAAATCTCATCTATCTTCTTCATTCTGCAGAGCTGCGCAAATGCGCAAATGTTTTTACCCTTGACATTTGCATCCCTTCCTAGTATGCTCTCATAGTGCTATTGTATTATACGCAAATTATTCTGCATTTCAAGGGGATAGGCAGAAAGAATTCTGCCTAATTACAAATTAGATTTATTGAAAAACATCAATGCATACAAATATTATCGATATCAAAAATAGGGAATTGTCCAGAAGATGACGCAAAATTAAGCAAATAGGTTAATATTAGA
>JAJOKU010000061.1 GCA_021129695.1 candidate division NPL-UPA2 bacterium | reverse complement strand
CCGAATTCCTCGGGGCTGTTCCAATTTTAAGAAAGGTATGAATAAAGCGGGCTAAACTTCAGTTATTCTCCCCAAAGCTGGCGGCCCGATTTGAACGGGCGACCTGAGGTTTACAAAACCCCTGCTCTACCACTGAGCTACGCCAGCTTATTATTGGTTAACCGCTTAATAGCTCGAGGTAGACTATCCAATAAGTCACTGGCAATTAAAGCTAATTCCCCCTTGCTCTCCTTGGCTATATCTGCGGCCAGGCCGTGAAGATATACGCCCATCTGAGCCGCTTCTATTTCGCCGAGTCCCTGACCGAGGAAGGAGGCAATCATTCCAGTGAGAATATCTCCCACGCCTCCGCTGGCCATACCCGGGTTGCCGGTAGGATTAACATATACACTGCCTTCTGAATCAGAAATAATAGTCCTTGCCCCTTTTAAAACAACAGTGGCTCCAGTCTCTTCTGCAACCTCCTGAGAAATGCCAATCCGGTCAGCCTGTACCCCTTCCCTTGATTTTCCCAGGAGCCTGGCCATCTCTCCCGGATGGGGGGTAATGATTCTTGGCCCAGGAGCACGCTTTAGCGTGGAGATATTCCCGGATAGGGCGTTAACTGCATCGGCATCGATGACCATCGGTTTCTCAACTTTAACTATTAATCTTCTGACCAGTTCGCTCGTTTCCTCACTTGTGGATAGACCCGGCCCGATAGCTAAGATGTCTATTTTCTTAACTAATTCCAAAATCTTCTCTTCTGCCTTCAGGCTCAGGGTGCCATCTTCGGTTTCTGGCAGAGGTTTTGTCATCACCTCAGTCAATTTAACCTCCATTATTGGATTTAAGCTCTCAGCTACGGCCAGGGTAACCAGTCCAGCTCCCGACCGAAGGGCTCCCAGACTGGTTAGTGCTGCTGCACCAGTTAGGCCAACGGATCCAGCCAGGACCAGGATGTGTCCGTAATCGCCCTTATGTGAATCCTCTCTTCTAACAGGAAGAAGGGCACGGATATCCTCTGCCGTGAGAAGGTTAATCTTTCCTTTCCCTAAGAGTTCCTGGGGAATGCCAATATCGGCTATCGTGAGTTCTCCCACATACTCCGCTCCCGGATAAAGGACAAGCCCTCGCTTGGGCAAGCCCATGGTGACCGTCTTGGTTGCCTTTACACAGACTCCCAGCGGACCTCGGCCATCAGCATCCAGTCCAGAAGGGATATCCACAGAGACAATTGGCTTAGCGGTTGCGTTCAGCAGTTTTATGGCTTCTGCCAGGAGGTCATCAACCGTGCCCTTTGTCCCCGTTCCCAGAATGGCATCGATTATAAGATGGGACTGAGATATATCCCCCTTAGCAGACTCTAAATCCCTCTCATTACCCTTCGGGTACTGCCTTACGGCACTGCCTGTGAAACGGCACTGCCTTACGGCACTGCTTCGGCTGCCTTCGGCACTGCCTTTGGCTGTGTGTTTCACCGTAATAATTTCAGTTGGTAGTTGAGATAGTCTTTCTAAGTTAACCCTGGCATCGCCCTTAACTTCTTCTTTCCTCCCTAAGAGATAGAGGCTAACTTTAGTTCCCTTCTCCTGGAGATGCCTGGCGGCCACGAAACCATCGCCTCCGTTATTCCCCTTGCCAGCAAAGATGACTACCCTCTTCCCAGGCAAATTACCCAGCATCCCGGCAACTGCCTGGGCCACACCGCCGCCCGCCTTTTCCATAAGGTCGAGGCTGGGAACACCAAAATCTTCGATCGTCCTGCGATCTATCTCCCTCATTTCCTCAGCGGTAACTAATTTCATTTGGTGAGTATCACCTGGGCAATGGCATAACTGCGGTCATGGGAGAGGCTGAGGAGGATTCTCTTTACTCCTCTCCCCTGGGAAAGCTTCTTTGCCTTCCCGGTCAGATTAACCTTCGGTTCTCCCAATCTACCATTGCCTATCTCCACATCTTTCCACGGCAGTGTCTCCCCCAGGGCCTTGCCCACTGCCTCCTTGGCGGCAAAGCGTCCGGCAAAGTGCACAGTGGGACTTCGCTTTCTCTGGCAATACTGGATCTCTCGGGGGGTATAGATGCGCTGGAGAAACCTGTCATTCCATCTCCCTACCGCTTCCCTTATTCTACTTACTTGAATGAGATCGATACCAGTGCCAATGACCAATTTAACCAATCCTCACTAAGGCCAACATCTCTCTGACTGCCTTATCCAGTCCGACCAGTACTGCTCGGGAGATGATGGTGTGGCCGATGTTTAGTTCCTCTATCTCCTCAATAGCGGCCACATGGGCAACATTCTGATAAGTTAGACCATGCCCAGCATGGACTCTCAGATTAAGCTCCTTAACTCGCTTAACTCCATTCATCAGCTTCTTTAACTCCTGTTTAGATTGCTCTTCAGTGCCTGAATTTGCATACTCGCCGGTGTGTAGCTCCACGGCCTGAGCCCCAACCTCGGCGGAAGCTCTAATCTGGGCTGGATGAGGATCGATAAACAGGCTAACTACTATTCCTTCTCTCTTTAAGGCCTTGATTAGGGTCTCTAAGGGTTTCCGCTTAGAGACCACATTCAATCCTCCCTCTGTGGTGACCTCCTGTCTGCGCTCTGGAACCAGGGTCACCTGATCAGGCTTAATCTTGGTGGCGACCTTAACCATCTCTTCGGTAGCGGCCATCTCCAGGTTAAACTTTATTTTGACCACTTCCCTCAGAAGCTGAATATCCTTATCCTGAATATGTCTGCGGTCCTCCCGAAGATGAGCCACAATAGCATCTGCTCCCGCTAATTGGCAGATGAGGGCCGCGGCTACTGGGTCAGGCTCAAAAGTTCTTCTCGCTTCTCTTATAGTAGCTACATGGTCTATGTTTACTCCAAGCTTGGGCACCTTTAATCCCTCTCATCAATCAAGGTCTCTGAGGGCGGCTCCCTCCTTAACCATTTATCATCCAAGGCAACCTTAACCACCTCTGGCTCTTTACTGATAATCTTTATCCCCGGTGGGAGATTCACTCTCAGGGGAAGATCATACTCACCCTTCTTCAAATCCTCTACACGAATGAAGGCGGTGACATCCCTCACTGACAATTTCCTCAATAGGCGTCGGGAACCGGTCACGGTCAGTCTAACCTTATCCGGACTAACCTTGGCCTGAAGAGAAGAGAAAGGAGTCTGGAGCACCTTAACCGGCACATCCAATTCCATCTTTCTTCCTATGATGAAGGAGAGGTCTTCCCTTTCCCCGTAGAGAGAGAGCCACAGAATCAGCGCCAGAGCCAGGCAGGATAACTTTATTCCTAAGTTACTGAATAACTGCTTTCTCATTAGCTACCTTAACCTCTCCTTTGATATCCCTTCTTCTAATAGAGGTTCTCTTCTTTTGCCGGGAAGAGTAGACCTTTAGCAGGAACTTTTGGAGCGTCGCTCCATCTAAATCCCTGGTTAGCTTGCCCCCTATCCCGGCGGAGATGGCTCCTGTCTCCTCAGAGACAACGACCACCACCGCATCTGTCTCCTCAGTCAGTCCCATGGCCGCTAAGTGGCGAGTGCCAATGGTCTTAACCGAATCGGCGGCCTCGGCTAAAGGCAATATGGCGCCAGCCGCGGCTATCCTGTCTCCCTGAATGATTACCGCTCCATCGTGAAGAGGAGTATTGGGCATGAAAATGGAATTGAGCAGTTCACTGGATACCCGGCTATCCATCTCCACTCCCGTCTCGGCATAGTTCCTGAGGCCAATGTCCCTCTCCAGGGCAATGAGAGCGCCCACCTTTTTGCGGGAGAGGAAGTTGGCTGACTTAACCATCTCTTCAATTACCTCCTCCTTCCAGGGAGAGCCAAATAGGGGATTCTCCCCCAATCGAGCCAGGCCTCGCCTCAGCTCAGGCTGGAAGAGGATAATGAAGGCAATCACTGAGACCGGCATAAGGTACCTGACGATTAAAGTTAAGGTGTGAAGCTTAAAGACATTAGCTAAAAAGGCGGCTACTATTAATAGAACCAGAGCTTTCATCACGTGAACGGCCCGAGTGCCTCTAATAAAAAGCCATATCTTATAGAAGAAGAAGCTGATGATGAAGACCTCTACAATAAACCTTAAAATATCAAGCCATCTGATGGAGAACAGAAATTCAAGCATACTGTTCACCCTGGACAATAGCATCAACCATACGGGCTACCCGAACCATCTCCTTTACATCGTGCACCCGCACAATGTGAGCTCCATTCAACACGGCGCAGGCAACGGTGGCCGCTGTTCCCTCCAGGCGATCGCCAACCGGAAGGTTAAGAACATCACCGATTACGCTTTTCCGGGAGGTTCCTATCACAATCGGTCTCCCTAAGATTTGAAACTCGCTTAATCTTCTGATTATCTCCAGGTTGTGCCCTGTCCTCTTCCCGAAGCCAATCCCGGGGTCAATGAGGATATTTTTCTCCTCCACTCCAGCCTGCCTGGCCCTCTCCATTGCCTGGCGCAGGAAAGCGATGATCTCTGGAATAAGTGACTCATAATGGGGATTGGATTGCATGTCCCGTGGCGTCCCCTGCATATGCATCAGGATTAAAGGAACCTCATACTGAGCTACTACTCCCCCCAGTGACAGGTCTCCCCTCAAGGCAGTGACATCATTAATCAGGTGAGCCCCTAAGTCAAGAGCTCTCTTAGCCAGCTCAGCCTTACAAGTATCTACTGAAATGGGAATGTGGAGTTCCTTCACCAGTCTCTCCACCACGGGAATTACCCTCTTTATCTCTTCTCTTAGAGAAACTGAATGGGACCCTGGCCGGGTGGATTCCCCTCCCACATCAATTATATCCGCTCCTTCCTTGGCCATCCGGTGAGCCTGACTGACTGCATCTTTCAGACCAAAATAACATCCACCGTCAGAGAAGGAATCCGGGGTGACATTGAGGATACCCATCAGGTGGGTTCGTTTGCTTAGGTTCAAGCAGTAACGCCCACAATGAAGTTCAAATTTGGTATCCTCTCTTCCCACTTAATTAAGTAACACCTTAGACACAGGAAGTTTCGGCATTAGCCATGAATTGAGTTTATTGAGTTCATACGGGGAAACAGTACTGCTTCGCGGTAGAGTTTACTCAAACAACTCAAGTAACTCAAGCAACTCTTAATGGCTCCGCGGTTTTTGGGGCTTTTCCATTCCCACTATCTTCTTCACCGCTTCTCCATCTAAAACTTCTCGCTTCTTTAAGCTCTCGGCTAACTTATCCAATTTCTTCCGGTTCTCCTTCAAGAGAGATTCAGCTCGATGATAACATTCATCGACGATAGTCCGAATTTCACTATCTATATCCAGAGCTATCTTCTCGCTGTAATGTTTGTCCCGGGCTAGGTCCCGACCTAAAAATAGTCGCTCTTCTCTTTCCCTGAAGGTTATCGGACCAAGCTTCTTGGACATACCAAATTCGCAGACCATCTTGCGGGCCGCCTGAGTAACCATCTCCAGATCATTCTGAGCTCCACTGGTAGATTCATTATAAACCAGCTCCTCAGACACTCTCCCACCCAGGAAGACGGTCATCCTTCCCAGTAGCTCCTTCTTGGTGGTCAGATAGCGGTCTTCCATGGGTAGCTGTAGGGTATAACCCAGGGCCTGTCCTCCCCGAGGAATAATAGAGACCTTATGGAGAGGATCAACCTCCGGGATGAGGAGAGCAAGCAGGGCATGCCCAGATTCATGGTAAGCCACGATACTCTTTTCATAGTCACTGATCACCCGGCTCTTGCGTTCTGGTCCAGCAATCACCCTCTCAGTAGCCTCGTCGAAGTCCTCCATCTCTACTGCTGCTTTATTGTGCCTTGCCGATAAGAGGGCAGCCTCATTAACCACGTTAGCCAGGTCAGCCCCAGAGAATCCCGGTGTCTTCTGGGCAATAGTCTTTACATCCACATCTTTGTCCAGGACTACTTTCTTGGTGTGAACCTGGAGGATCTCTTCCCTTCCCTTTAAGTCGGGACTGTAGACTTCAATCTGACGGTCAAACCTTCCTGGCCGGAGCAGGGCGGCATCCAGGACATCCGGCCGATTAGTAGCCGCTAAGAGAATAACTCCTTCCTTAGTATCGAATCCATCCATCTCCGTCAGGAGCTGATTAAGGGTCTGCTCCCTCTCATCGTGTCCTCCCCCGATGCCAGCAAACCGTTGTCTACCCACAGCATCGATTTCGTCAATGAAGATGAGAGCGGGAGCATTCTTCCTTCCCCGCTCAAACATATCCCTTACCCGGGAGGCACCCACTCCCACGAACATCTCCACGAAATCGGAACCGCTGATAGAGAAGAAGGGAACATCAGCCTCTCCAGCAATGGCCCTGGCTAAGAGGGTCTTTCCACAGCCGGGTGGTCCATACAATAGAACCCCTTTGGGAATCTTAGCTCCCAATTTTTGGAACCTCTTTGGGTCTTTCAGAAATTCAACGATCTCCTGTAGTTCCTGTTTAGCCTCATCTTCTCCAGCTACATCTTTAAAGGTGATTTTTGGATGAGCCTCAGTCAAAAGTTTAGCCTGACTCTTCCCGAAGGCAAGCGCCCGGCTGCCTCCGGCCTGCATCTGGCGAATGAAGAAGAGCCAGAGGAGGCCGAGGAAGAGGACGGGAATGACAAGCTGGAAGAATAACCCCTTCCACATCCTGGGTTCAGAGGAACTAACGCTCACTCCCTTCTCGTTCAAAATATCCACCAGTTCTTTATCTTCAAAGGGAAGACGGGTCCTGAAATACTTAAAAGGAACCTCCCGATTGCTCCTCTCATCGAAAAATGTGGATTCCGTCTTTAACTCTCCCCTTATATCCAATCCAGTGAATTCCACTGAGAGCACATTAGAAGGTACTTTTGGATCTTTGCCACCTAACTCCTCAATGAACTGGGTATAGGTTATCTTCGGTTCAAATCTCTGGAGATTCTTGGTCAGATTAAAGAAGATGATTACTGCTAATCCCATTAAGACAATAACTACTAAGTTCTTAGGAAAAGTTTTTTTAACCTTTTTCTCCTTTTTCTCCATAGCCTCTTACCTCCTGACAGAGTATACCATATCTTTGGTCAAAAGAACAAGAAAATCGCCTTCGGCGATACAGCCAAAGGCAGTACTGCTAGCCGTAGGTAG
>JAJOKU010000003.1 GCA_021129695.1 candidate division NPL-UPA2 bacterium | reverse complement strand
GAGAATGTCCATAGTGATCATTATATACTAATGTCACTTTATGGACAATTCCCAATATTTTTTCTAACATGGCTTACTTCTCCTTGGGAAATTTCCTTCTTAAGGTCTTCCCGCTCAAGGTTCTTCATTAAACTGACCTCTATTAACTTTGTTTCTTTGGGGGGAGGAAAAAGGGAATTGAAATTTATACCGGGAACAGCAAAGACGGCTATATGTAAAGTAAGCGAGATAATCATGGAGATTTTGAGGGCTCCAGTCATTCTTCTTCTCTCTCCACGGCTATCACTAACCTGTCTATTCCAAGCGTGGTGGCTATATCCATTACTTTCACTACTTTCCCGTGGGCAGTGGTTTTATCGGCTTTGACGATGAGGGTATTCTCACCTTCCCTCATCAAATCTTTCAGTCTCTGTGGCAAAATTTCCAAATCAATCTCCTCCTCATTGAGATAAAGGAGGCCACTTGCGGTAAGGTAAATAGTGAACTCCTTCTCTGCTTCCTCCTCAGCGCTGGCCGCTTGAGGCAGATTAACTTTTATACCTGACTGAATGGTGAAGTGGCGGTTAACATAAAGAAGATAAGCAGGAGAAAAACGACATCAATGAGAGAGACTAAATCAATCGGTCCAATTGACCTGCGCCGGCGCCTCTCTATACCGATAATGTGACCTTTTGGTGTCTCCTCAACTTTAGCCAGTCCCGGGTGGAAGAAGGGAATGAGCTCCCGCACCTCCTCGGCCTTAACCCAGGTCTTACCTTCGTCTGGAGAGACTAAATCCTCCCCGATAACCCTTGTCTCCCAGACCCACTGCCTGAGATCGCCTAACGACACCGGCCCAAATATTCTGCCACTGCCTTTCTTGACTATCCAGTCTTTATAAAATGACAAAGATAGTTGCTTCATTCATGAGACTCCTTAAACCCTATGGATTTAGCAATAAGCGACCTCATCTCCAGTTGTCTGAGGAGCCAGGCCACCCCCTTTTCTATCTCTAAGACAAAATGGTCCACCTGACTGGTGAAGTAGCTGTGGGCGAAGAAGGTAGGGATAGCTACCGTCAGTCCAGCCGCGGTAGTAATGAGGGCAATGCCAATTCCTCGGGCCAGGGCATCCGGCTCTCCTAACCCGGTCTGGGAGATGGCTCCAAATAGTTTTATCATTCCTACCACTGTTCCCAGGAGACCTAACAGAGGAGCTCCCCGAGCCAGGCTGTCCAGGATGTTCAAATGTTTCTCTAAGTGAGGGATGCAGTTCAATTGAATTTCCTCACTCACTGCCTTACGGGTACTTTCTACATCATTCTCTTCCTCCCGCTAAGATCTCCCATGGCCTCAGCTTCGTTCTCTAAGGCCACCCGGAATATCTGAGGAATGACGCCCCGGTGCCCTTTACATACGGAGATGGCCTCCTTTATCCTGCTGTGCTTCAGATGAAGAGCGATGTCTCGTTTCAGTCTCTCCGTATCTGACCTTGCCTGACGAAAATACCTGAGCTTCTCTATAATGAACCCTAAGGCAAGCACCGAACAGAAGAGGATGGGAACCATGAGCACCCCACCCTTAGCTAAGAAGTCAATCATCTGATTAATCCTACCTTCAACTACTATATTGCGTTGTTATAATTTTACCATCCAATATATAGTGTGTCAAGCCCTAAAACAGCCTAACTAACAGTCTCTTTTTTAGGTGATTTAAGAAGTTCCCGATGGTATTATCGGCTAAGAGGGAGAGATAGATGAGGAAACCTTGAAAGCAGAATAAGGTTCACGGCGAATGAATTGCCACGGCGTGGACGGCATGGGCTGCCTCCATTAACCCCTCCGCTAAGGTAGGATGAGCGTGAATTGTGCTGCCTAATTCCTCTGCTGTTACCTCTGTCTTCATGGCCAGGGCTGCCTCAGCGATCAAATCGGTAGCATGGGGACCGACGATATGCACTCCGAGAATCTCATCTGATGAGGCATCAGCTATGATCTTAATAAGTCCGTCCACTTCACCTATAGCGTGGGCTTTTCCCAGAGCGCGGAAGGGGAACTTACCAACCTTGAGCTTGTGACCAGCTTCTTCAGCCTTCTTCTCCGTCAGGCCTACGCTGGCCACCTCGGGAGAGGTGAATATACAGGTAGGGACAACCCTGTAGTCCATAGCCGAATTATGGCCTGAAGCATTCTCAGCGGCGACGATACCCTCGGCCGAAGCTTTATGGGCAAGTAGCAGCCCTCCGGCTACATCGCCAATTGCGTATATATTAGGAATGTTGGTCTCCATCTTCTCGTTGGCCATAACCCTTCCCCCATCCAATCTCAGGCCAATCTCCTCCAAACCCTCAGAGTTCAATTTCCTTCCCACCGCTACTAATACTTTTTCGACTTCGATTTTCTCCCCCGAGGATAGCCTGCTTTCAACTTTCAACTTTGGGGTACCGGCGGAGCCAGTCGCTTCAACTTTTTCAATTTTCGTCCCGGTGTAAATTTTTATACCTCTGCGCTTAAGGGACTTCTCCAGCTCCCGGGCAATCTCGCTGTCTTCGGTGGGAATGGACTGAGCTAACATCTCAACAACGGTCACCTTCGTTCCCAGAGAAGCAAATATGCAGGCGAATTCAACTCCGATAGCTCCTGCCCCCACGATGAGAAGGCTCTCTGGAACCTCCTTTAGCGAGAGAGCTTCATCACTGGTAATCACTTTCTCCCCGTCAAATGGGAATATCTTTGGCCTGGCCGGTCCGGAGCCAGTAGCAATGATAATCCTGTCAGCGGATACCTCGTCCTTCGACCCGTCTCCTTTAACCACTTCCACCTTCCCTGGCTCCAAAATCTTCCCCACTCCTTTAAGAAGGGCAATCTTCCTGCTCTTGAACAGATACTCGATGCCCTTTCGGAGCCCGGCAACTATCTTTTCCTTGCGAGCCATCATCTCGGGCAGCTTGGGCGAGACCTCACCTACCGTTATTCCGAACTTAGAAGCATTATTGATGGTGGAGAGAAGCTCCGCCGAAGCCAGCAGAGCTTTAGTCGGTATGCATCCCACATTGAGGCAGGTCCCACCAAGCTCGCTCTTCTCGATGACCATAACTTCACTACCAAGCTGTGCCGCCCGGATAGCAGCTACATACCCACCCGGCCCGGCTCCGATAACGACTATCTTAGACATTTTTCTCCTCATAAATTTAAGTGCCACCCAAACAATGGAACCGCCATCATGAAGACATTTACCTCCCGAGGCTTCTACTCTTACACAGAAATCACCTGCCTGAACCCCGCAGAGCAAAGCGGCGCGGGGTGAGGGTCAGGTGTATTGACCTGTTAGAAGTCTTTATAATAATTCAATAAATTTTTCTACAGATAAATGTGCTTGTTTTAATATATGCGAGAGAGTTGACCTCTTGATTGGATGGTGAGCAGGAACAATGATTTTAAGCATTTCGTTAGGAAGACGTTTTTGTAATCTGATATGACTACCTTTTTGACGGATTACTATCTATCCATCCCGCCGTAGAGCGTTGATAACCTTTGGATAATTTGCACTTGGAACCTTACTCATACTGTGATTTCTACTTGCTCAGAATTAGGAGCAAAAATAGCGTCATCTGCCACTGGTTCTAAATAGAGTTCGATCGCCTCACGGATGTTTTTTAGAGCTTCTTCCCGTGTATTACCTTCACTTACACATCCAGGAAGAGCAGGAACTATAACCGTATAACCCCCTTCTTCACTCGGTTCTAAGATAATTTGGTTCTTCTCCAAAAAGTGTAGTTATCCACAGAGAGTTGCTCAAGCAGCTTCGCTGCTTTTCGCAACTGTAACGGTTATTACTCACTAAAAGCTAATGTCTTATATCTAACATCTTAAAATACAATAACTTAGTAATATAACAACATTTTAAGAACGGTGCTTAAAATCTCTTAACATCTCACAAAACAATAACTTAAGTTTATCTAGCAGCTCATTTCTAATGAAGGTGGCTCTGAGATAGGCTAAGGTCATAAGCAATACAGGTTCTATTTACTACTAAATTTGGAGAAGAGCCCATAATTTATAACATAATGGATCTGCCTCTCTAAAATAGGCTCAAAATCTTCCTGCATCTGCCGGCCGGCAACTTCAGCCACAATGGACAGGGGGAATTGACTTCCCTCAGGAATATCATCAAGGTCAGGTCCAATAACTTCGACTTTCCCATCTTCTACCTCATTCATTGGCTTTGATGTTGTCCATTCGCATACCGGATTCACTTCTCCCCGGGCCTCAGCATAGAGATCTTCCTTGCGCACCCTCTCTCCTTCAAAGGCAGGACCATAGGGGACAGGAACAGGTATTTCAGATACCGTGACCTTTAACCCCCTCACCTCTATAGCTTTGGAGACAATCTCTTTATGAGAAACATTTGAGACCACATGCTCATAAGTGCAGATGCCCGTTGGAAGGACCTGGGGTATATCGCTATCAGCAATGGTTGGGAAACCAAAGTTTATTGCTCCGGCGGCATTAGCATACCATTCATCAGTAACCTCACCTAAAGCCATGACAAAAGCGAATATTCTATCCTTGTTGTAAATCAAAAGTTTTCGGTAATCACCTGGTTCTATTCCGCCAAAAGAGAGGGCGGCCCGGGTGGCGAAACCTACTGCAAATACTGCCGCTGAGATATCCGGCCCAAAGGAGACCAGCCTTGTCGGCCATCCAATCTGAACATCTGCCTCCTTCAACTGCTCGGAGAACCTTTCCCCTTATCCTCAGCGCACATGAAGACATATAGATTTTTCTGCTGAAGTTCCTGGGCAAGATTAGCGGCAGTTTCTTTATCCGGAGCGGCACCAGCAATAGCGGCGAAACCGGAAGCACTGCCATCCACGAACTCAATTCCCCGTTTCCTCATCACGATATCATCAGCCGCACCGAGCCATATGTTCCCGTTCAATGGGTCCTCCTGCTTTGTATAAAAATTTGGTTCTTCCAAATACCTTATGGCTTCCATAATCTCTTCAGCAAAAAATGTAGCCATGCCGGCATCTAAGGCTGGGCCGAGATATGGGAGATGGTGTTTCTCCTTAACGAATGGTGGCAGGAGTGAATGAGCCTTTTCCAAAACAGATTTTGCATCATTTAGTTTTTCTACTTTTACTCCTAACATCCCGTATATTATGGGAAGATAATAAGCAGTGTTGGGAAACCCTATTTCCTGGTCAGGGCCGTACTTATCAAGGGCCTGTTTATATTTTTCTTCAGCCCTCGATACAATCTTGTGAGCGCCCCTTATTGCTGCTGAACAGATTATTTTAGACATTTTACAGTTCCCTCCGTTAACTCATATCAAACAGAACTCTTTCCTGTGCTTTATCTATCCCCAAAGCCTTCCTTCTTGATCAACCTATTTATCACCCCCCTGACCAATTTTACTGCCTGGGGATGCCTCATGACAAGTAGGTCAGAACCGGCAAGGAGTAAAGTAACACCGGTCAATGCCTCAAAGAGGATACCTCTTTTCTCTTGATCCCCCAATTTAGGGTCTTCATCCTGTGAGAGAGATACCTCTTTCTTCTTCCATACATCAGTAGCAAAATTGGCAATCATTGGAAATTGCAATTTCACATCCTGTTGTGTTAAAGCCGCCTGCCTTGCTCTTTCCGTCACAGAATAGGCGTATTCAATACCATAACCAAGACTGCATCCACCAATATTCGGGTCCATTAAGATCTTCTCATCTGGCACCCCCAAATCGCCCAGCAGAATATTCAATTGTTTTGCCAGATTGATATCTATTGGGGTTGAGGCAACAACGGTGTGGTCATATCCAATAGCAGCCGCACCGATTCTCTTGTAATTCTTATCTGTGGCCGGACCGAGGATAAGTCTTTTCCCCTGGCAGGCTTCAGCTATCTGGGGCAATACCTCTGCATCCTTGTCGTCGCTCTCGCAGCCCCAGACAATTAAAGGGACGTCAATCGCCTGCGCTACCCCTTTAACTACTGCCACTACTTCATCAGCCGACTTATTTAAACCATTGGGATCCGTGCTGGCAAGCCGAAGACAGATAGACTCGGCATTAAATTCATTTATACATTTCTTAGCCCAGTCAGCCGGGCTTTCCATAACATCCCGAAATAGCTCTACAACTGTCGCTGGCCATTCCTCGGGTTTGCTATCATAGACCTCAAAAGCAATCTTGGGTGGATGAGGCATCTCCCCTTCAAAGAGATGAAAAGGATATGAGTCTTCTCCTCCTAAGGTTACCGCCTTCTCTCCCCTGCCGATTTCTATCCCCTTTATTCTGCCTGAATAGTCTATCTTTGGAATTTCAAACGCCATCTCTTAACCCTCCTCGACTCATCCTCAATAATTTTTTTCTTCTGTCATCCTTTTTAGTCTAACCTGGATTATTGGTGAATAATCTACCTCCCCTGAAATCCTATTGAATTTCTCGGGGCAAAGGGCCGCATAATTAAGATTATAGGAACTTCGTTTTTTTGTGTAAAGAGCGATATGGCCTTTTTGACTCTTCATTCTGCCTCATTATTAGGAGTTGCACCATCGGGCACTGGCTTTGTCAAATATTTTTTGCAGAAAAAAGGATTCCGTCCAAGATCAAGAGTATTATCAAAAAACTGCAATTGCCGCATTAGTACAACTGTTTAGGAGGCAGGCGTCAAAAATTCAACATTTACCTCGCGCGGCTTGACAGGTATGGGCAGGTCGTATCCGTTGATTCGCACTTTATAAAAATGGAGGCAAAAACATTGACAAATTCGGAAAGTGCATTATAATTATATGCAGATGAAGATGTAGGACAAGATGGTATGGATTACAAGGAATATGACAAAATATCCTTGGGAGGATGGGGTTGGTTGTTGATTCCGAAGTGGGTCATATCACCTTCAGGACTAAAATCCAACCATTTGTTGTTGAACATAGAGTCTTTCGTATGGAGTTTTAGCTTTATCATACTTCTTGCTAACCTTGACAAGGTCCCCGCACAATGGTAGAATTCAGAATGATGAGGCAAGATAAGGACTCAAAATGCTGTGGTGGGGCTCTCTGGAGGAATGAGCTTCCTATCATTTCATATTATGGCACTGGGCTGGGATAAACATGTCCCCGCAGTCTTAGATCCCAACTTCCGCAGATCTCCCGTTCATAAACATTCACTACCGACGGAGAGGCA
>JAJOKU010000037.1 GCA_021129695.1 candidate division NPL-UPA2 bacterium | reverse complement strand
CAGCGTCGGGAAAATTTATCCCAAAGGGCGAAAAAGTTAATTTGTGCAACTACTGATTATAATATATAGCGAGACGGGGGATATGAAATGAAGACTTCTCCAAAAAATATCAAGGGCGTAATGGAGGACAGACTTCCCAAGAAAGTAGTGCAGGCCTTAAAGGCAGCCGGGGAGGTAGCTGAGGGGATGAACTACTCTGCCTACTTAGTGGGAGGCCTGGTTAGAGACCTTCTCTTGGGAGTGGAGAATCTGGATGTTGACATCACCGTGGAGGGAGAGGGGATAGCCTTCGCAGAGAAGCTGGCCCAGCGTTTATCGGGACGGGTGAAGGGTATAACTCGTTTTGGAACGGCTATAGTTACTCTCCGGGGTGGATTTAAGATTGATGTGGCTACTGCCCGCCGGGAATATTATGAGCGCCCGGCAGCTCTACCGACAGTCCAGAAAAGTTCCATTAGAGAGGACCAGTTTCGTCGTGACTTCACCATCAACGCCATGGCCATAAAGCTTAATCCCGGGGAGTTTGGGAAGTTGATAGATTTCTTCGCCGGGGAAAGGGACCTAAAAAGAGGAGTCGTTCGAGCCCTTCATAAAAAAAGTTTCCTCGATGACCCCACCAGAATCTTCCGGGCAGTAAGATTTTCCGAACGTTATCAGTTTAAGATAGATGAAGGAACAAAGGACTTAATTAAGCAAGCGACCAATTTAGCTATGTTCGATGAATTAACCATTGAGAGAGTGAGGGATGAGCTTGTCTTAATCTTGAGTGAAGAGAATCCGGCGAGGGCGATAAAGAAGATGGCGGAATTGCATGAACTTAAATTCATCCACCCCAGGATTAAACTTAACAAGCAGTTAAGGAAATTACTTGGCAACCTGGAGGAAGTCTTAAGTTGGTTCAGGTCCTCATTCCCGAAAGAGAAACCCTCGCCGTGGCTCATCTATTTCTCCGCCCTTCTCCGTGGATTAACGCTGAAGGAGGCAAGGGCCGCTTGCCAGAGGTTCCATTTGAGCAGGAAGGATGAGGAGAAGGTGATTAAGGGTAAAGAGGGAGTATCAAGGAAGCTGAGGGAGCTCGGCAAAGAGAAGCCAAGACCCAGCCAGATCTATTTGCAGTTAGAGAGCTTACCTCTTGAGAGTTTGTTAGTGGTCATGGCCAGGGCCAGCAGAATAGTTAGGGAGAGGATTTCTCTTTACCTAAGAGAACTGCGTCGGGCAAGGTTAAAGGTAACAGGAGATGACCTGAAAGAACTTGGCCTTAGGCCCGGCCCCAAGTTCGCTGAACTCTTGAAGAAGACCCTAATAGCTAAACTGGATGGCTCCCTCAAGACCAAAGAGGATGAGCTTAACTATGTGAAGATGAATATATCAAGAATGAGGAGGTAAGGATATCTGAGACTCTTTCAGTCATAAATCAGTCAGTTATGACAGCCTTCCAAAAAGTCCCCAATTTCATCCTTCTAAGATGCTTCTTGGTGTTATACCAGAAAAACTTTTTCTGATTGACAGACCCTCTCAATTCTGATAGCATATCGGTGGACAGGAAAAGATTCATTCATAAGAAATATTTCTGAGGAAGAGGAACAGAATGGCCATATCACAGCTTGTTATTTGGATACCGGCTTTTCTGCTGGCTATCGCTTTTCATGAGTGCTGCCATGCCTGGATGGCGGACAGACTTGGCGATCCCACGGCCAGGAGCCAGGGGAGAGTGACCTTAAATCCAATTGCTCACCTTGACCCAATCGGGACGGTAGTTATGCCCTTGCTCATGATTGTGACGGGAGCAGGATTTTTGATAGGATGGGCCAAACCAGTGCCGGTGAACCCCTATAATCTGCGTCACCTTAAGCGTGACTATATGCTGGTATCATTAGCCGGACCGGCTTCCAATATAGCTTCTTCGGTTATCTTTGCTATTATCTTTCATATAGCTGTCTTTGCCTCGAAAACTATCCATCTACCGGGAGCTATTTGGGAACCAGTGGGCCATTTCTTAATTGTGGCCGTTCATCTGAATCTTATCCTGGCCTTCTTTAACCTGATTCCGGTGCCTCCCTTAGATGGCTCTGGAATCTTGCAGGGACTTTTGCCTGATAGATATGAAGAGATTTTCAGTCGGATAAGACCATTTGGCATTTTCATTGTGTTTGGTTTGCTGATGATAGGTGCTCTTGATGTAGTCTGGTTTATGGTTGCTAACTTGTCCGTTCTTCTACTGGGAGGAGGTTAATGGCTAAGGAGCGGGTCTTAAGCGGTCTTCGGCCTACCGGAGAGGTGCACTTAGGGAATCTCTTAGGTGCTCTGAATAACTGGGTAGAGCTCCAGAATAAGCACGATTGTCTCTTCATGGTGGCTGACCTGCATGCTCTCTCTTCTGAGTACGCTGACTCAAAAGGGATCAGGCGCAATATCAGGGAGAATGTTATTGATTGGTTAGCGGCTGGCCTGGATGTGGAGAAGTGCACCATCTTCCTTCAATCCAGGGTGCCCGAACACGCTCAATTGCATTTAGTGCTTTCCATGATAACACCACTCGGCTGGCTGGAGCGTAACCCCACTTATAAGGAGCAGAAAGATGAGCTAAGGGATAAGGACCTATCCACTTATGGGTTTCTAGGCTATCCCGTCCTGCAGACAGCCGATATTATTCTGTATAAGGCTACTTTGGTTCCCGTGGGCGAGGACCAGCTTCCTCATTTAGAGTTGGCGAGAGAGATCGTGAGAAGATTTAATAACCTTTATGGTAAGGTCTTCCTGGAACCAAAGCCAATTTTAACTCATGTTCCCAAGCTTCTGGGCATTGACAACCGGAAGATGAGTAAGAGCTACAGGAACTATATTGCCCTAACTGATTCTTCGGATACTATCCGGGAGAAGGTTCTTCAGATGATTACCGACCCTGCTCGCATCAAGAGAAATGACCCCGGACATCCCGAGATATGTAATGTCTATAGTTATCATAACTGCTTCAGCGAGGAGAAGATTTCTAAATTAGCGGAAGACTGCCGGACTGCAAAGATTGGCTGTACCGATTGTAAGGGAATGTTAGCTGAGTCCTTAATAAATTATCTAAAAGGGCTACACGAGCGCCGAAGCAGCATAAAGGATGATCCAAAGAAGATAGATGAGATCTTAGAGGAGGGCGGTAAACGAGCCCGGGGGATTGCCTCTACTACTTTGAAAGAGGCTATGGCCGCCATGGGAATGTAAGACATCCGAATAGGATGTCTGATTCCACAGATTAAAAGGCAGATTACACAGATGAGATAGTGTATATAGGTAGGAAGAGTGGTTTTTAATCTGTGTAATTGTATTCTAAAATCGGTGTAATCAGGCATTATGAGCTTTAAGGTGCAGCTGGAAATCTTTGAAGGCCCGCTGGACTTACTGCTTTATCTCATTAAGAAAGAGGAGCTGGATATTTATCATATCCCCATTGCCAGAATCACTGAACAGTATTTGGAATATATTCATATAATGAAGATGCTCAATCTGGATGTAGCCGGAGAATTTTTAGTCATGGCGGCCACCCTTATGCACATCAAATCACGCCTGCTCCTTCCCGAGGAAGAGTTAGAGGAGGAAGAGCTGGAGGAGGACCCCAGAGCAGAGTTAGTAAAGCAGCTAATTGAATACCAGAAATTCAAGGAGGCCGCCGAGAGGTTGAAGGCTAAGGAGATTGAGCAGGAGGAGATTTTCACCCGAAGCGGGGATGAGGCGGCGGAGCTTTCTCAAAAGGAAGGATTCTTATTAGAAGCCAGCCTCTTTGACCTGCTCTCTGCCTTCTCCAATGTCTTAAAGGCGGTTGGCGAGAAGGAGGAGTTCACCGAGATTATGGAGGAGGAGACCACCGTCAAAGAGAAGATAAGGAACATCATGGATATGCTGAGGGTGAAGGCCTCCCTGAATTTTACTGAATTCTTCGTTGGTCTGGTAAACAGGGTGGAGATGGTAGTTACCTTCTTGGCCTTACTGGAGCTGATAAGGTTAAAGGAGATAAAGATTCGCCAGGCAAGGAGATTTGGGGAAATAAGAGTATATAAACAGTAACATGGAACTTCAGGAAGCAAGAGCTATAATTGAGGCCCTCCTCTTTTCAGCCGATAAACCCATTTCAGTTGAGCAGATAAAGGAGGTTCTGGAGGAAATAGATAGCAAGAGCATTCAGAGCTTGATTAAGAATTTACAAGATGAGTATGAGAGTCAGGGGAGAAGTTTCCAGCTCGTTGAGGTAGCTGGTGGATTTCGGATGTCTACCCGACCTCAATTTGGCCCCTGGCTTAAGAAGTTCTATAAGGTGCGCCACCGGGAGAGACTGACTGCGGCATCCCTGGAGACCCTGAGCATCATTGCTTATAAGCAGCCGGTTATCAGGTCGGAGATTGAATCTATTAGAGGAGTGGACGTAGCCGGAGTCTTACACAGCTTGCTGGAGAAGAGGCTAATTCGGGTGATGGGAAGGAAGATGATTCTTGGCCGTCCCCTCATCTATGGGACGACTGATGAGTTTTTGGAACACTTTGGCCTGAGAGCTCTCTCTGAACTGCCCAAGATGGAAGAGCTTGTGAAACCACAGATTAACACAGATTCTCACAGAAATACTGACAAAGGCACAAAGGATGATGAAGTAAAGTATATAGCCACTGATGAACACGGATGATAGAAACGAGTTTGGAATATAGTCGGATAGTTTATAATGATTTGTAGATCCTATCCGTGATAATCCGCGGCATAATTTAGGGGGTTGGAGATGAATCTGAAGGAACTGCGCCAGCAGATAGACAGACTGGACACCAAGATTTTGGCTCTTATCAACAAGAGGACTAAATTGGCCCTTGAAGTGGGTAAGATCAAGGCCAGGGACAAGAAAGGATATTATGTTCCGGATAGGGAGAAGCAAGTCTACCAGAGACTGCTGAAAGAGAATAAAGGGCCACTCCCTGACGGGGCCGTGAGAGCTGTCTACCGGGAGATTATGTCGGCGGCTCTCTCCCTGGAGAAGCCCCTTCGGGTAGCTTACTGGGGGCCAGAGGGGACCTTCACTCACTTAGCCGCCCTTCACAAATTTGGTTCCTCGGTGAAACTCATCCCGGCAAAGAGCATCGCCGAAGTATTTACCGAAGTGAAGAGGGAGCGGGCTGACTATGGGGTAGTTCCCATAGAGAACTCCACCGAGGGAGTGGTGAATCATACCCTGGATATGTTCATTGATTCAGAACTAAAGATCTGCTCAGAGGTCTCCCAGGAGGTCTCACATCATCTACTTTCTAAAGGAAGATTAAAAGATATCAGGAAGGTTTATTCCAATCCCCAGGCTTTAGCTCAGTGCCGAAACTGGATTGAGAGTAATCTGCCAAAGGCCGAACTAATTGAGGTTTCCACTACCTCTAAGGGGGCTGAACTTGCCTCCCGGGAGAAGGAGGCCGGGGCTATCGCCAGCGAACTGGCCGCCCAGATCTACGGCTTGAGGGTGATCAGTCGTCGCATTGAGGATAGCGCCCCTAACATCACGCGCTTCCTGGTCATTGGAAAGACCTTAGCTCAAAGCACTGGTGAGGATAAGACATCAGTCATGTTCTCTATCAGGGATAGAGTTGGAGCCCTCTATGCTATGCTCAAGCCATTTAAGGATCACGGTATAAATCTAACTAAGATTGAGTCCCGCCCCTCCCGTCGAAAGGCCTGGGACTATTTCTTCTTCGTTGACTTAGAAGGCCACTGTGAGGATGAAGATGTAAAGAAAGCCCTGAAGGAACTGGGAAAAGAATGTCCCTACTTAAAAATATTGGGCTCATATCCTGTAGGAGAATAGATGAAATTAGTGAGAGAAAATATTCTGGAGATAGAACCTTACCAGCCAGGGAAGCCGATTAAGGAAGTAGAGAGGGAACTGGGAATTAAGGAAGCGGTTAAGATGGCCTCTAACGAGAACCCTCTTGGCCCTTCCCCCAGGGCGGTGGAGGCAATGCGAGAGGCTCTAAGGGAGGTTAACCTCTATCCAGATGGAAGCGCTTACTACTTAAAGAGAGCCCTGGCTGAGCATTTAAATGTGGGAGAGGGAAATATCATCTTTGGCAATGGCTCAGATGAGATTATCCGGATGATTGCGGAGACCTTTCTCAATGAGGGAGAAGAGGCAGTCATCGCTCAGCCGGCTTTTATCATCTACCGGATGGCCGTTAAGGTGATGAATGGAAAACCTCAACTGGTAAATTTAAGAAATTTCACCCACGATCTTGTGGCCATGGGGGAGGCAGTAAATGAGAAGACAAAATTGGTCTTCATTGCCAATCCCAACAATCCCACAGGGACGATGGTCACCCATGAGGAAGTCCACTCGTTCATGAATAAGATTCCGGAGGAGGTTATAGTGGTCTTTGACGAAGCCTACTATGAATACATCACCCGGGATGATTTTCCCCGGACCATTGACTACATCAGGCATGGACGAAATGTCATAACCCTGCGCACCTTCTCCAAGATATATGGTTTAGCGGGACTCCGGATCGGATACGGCATTGCCAGAGAAGATTTAATTAAAGATATGAATCGGGTTCGCCAGCCCTTTAATACCAACTGTCTGGCCCAGGTAGCCGCCCTGGCCGCCCTCAAGGATAAAGAGCACATAGAGCGCAGCCGCAGCATTAACCGGGGAGGGAAAGACTTTCTTTATCGGGCGTTGGATAAATTAAAGATTTCCTATATTCCCTCTGAGGCTAACTTCATCTTGATTGACCTAAGGCAGGAGGCCGGAGGCATCTGCCAGAATCTGATGAGAGAGGGGATAATTGTTCGGTCAATGGGAATCTACGGTCTAGGGAATTTCATCCGGGTGACCATCGGCACCGCCGAGCAGAATGAGAAATTTATTAAAGCCCTGGAGAGAGTGATATGAAAGTAATGAAGTTTGGTGGGGCAGTTCTCCGGGATGCGGTTACCGCCACGCAAGTGGTGGAAGTGATATTATCCCATCGGGCGGAAAGAATAGCGGTGGTTGTCTCTGGTGGAAACGATTGTCAAAGGCTTGACACATAAATTTTTCCTGCCAAAAATCCTACCGCCCTCATTTTCACCTAACCTCTTATAAATCCATAACTTACCCACAGTAAATCTGCCTCAGCTTCCCTCCCAAAGCATAGACATTTGAAAGTGAACACCGCAAAAAAGTG
>JAJOKU010000120.1 GCA_021129695.1 candidate division NPL-UPA2 bacterium | reverse complement strand
ACAAAGATAAAGAACAAATAACAGAAACCCAAAACAAACATATTATACGAGGAGACAAGAAAATGAGTTTTGTTGACTGTGTCACCTTTGAAATTATGAGAGAAGAGTCCATTCGCCGGGTTTTTGCCTTTGACGACCATTTTGTTAAAGAAGGCTTCGAAATAGTTACTTGAGGAGGGCAAGGCCAGGCTAAAGATTCTGGAAAAGTGAAAGGAGAAGACCTGTTTTGCTCTGGGCTATCCTTCATTTATAATTGCTCGGGTTGGGGATAGTTGACATGGCAGAAGGGTGGAAAGGTCCTTTAGAGAGGGTGGATGACTACCGCTGGCGCATACCCAAAAGATATAATCCCGGCATGCGCGTTCCGGGCATTATTTATGCCGACGAGAACCTTTTAAAAGATATCCGGACTGACCGTGCCCCAGAGCAGGTAGCCAACGTAGCCCATCTTCCAGGAATTGTCAAATATTCCCTGGCCATGCCCGACATCCACTGGGGCTACGGCATGCCCATCGGAGGTGTAGCGGCAACAGATGTTGGAAAAGACGGCGTTGTAGGTGCCGGACTTGTGGGCTACGACATAAATTGTGGAGTCAGACTGATACGCACAAATTTAACTGAGAAAGATGTTAAAGAAAAGATGCGTGATTTGGTTTCTGCACTGTTTAGGAATATCCCCGCCGGGGTTGGTTCAAAAGGAGAAATTCGCATTAGCGGACAGGAAGAAAGAAAGCTCCTTATAAAAGGCGCTAAATGGGCCGTTGAACATGGCTATGGAAAGCCTGAAGATTTGGAATATACGGAAGAGGGCGGGGCAATTGAGGGAGCGGACCCAGGGGCGGTATCTCCACGGGCTTATGAACGTGGCCAGAAGCAATCGGGCACATTGGGCTCGGGCAATCATTTTGTAGAGGTGCAGGCTATTGACGAGATATACGACGAAAGCACTGCAGAAGTCTTCGATTTACATCTGGGCCAGGTTACCATAATGATTCATAGCGGCTCCCGCGGTTTTGGCTACCAGATCTGCGAAGATTATGCCAAAGGGATGGTCCGCGGTCTGGATAAATTCGGTATTCGTGTGCCGGATAGGCAGCTTGCCTGCGCACCGGTAAATTCGCAAGAAGGCAAGAGCTATCTGGGAGCGATGCGCTGTGCGGCAAATTATGCCTGGTGTAACCGTCAGATCTTGATGGAACTTACCCGGCGGACTTTTGAGAGGTTTTTTAGTCTCGGCCCCAAGGACCTGGGGATGGATTTAATTTATGATGTGGCCCATAACATTGCCAAGATAGAAAAACATATAGTTGATGACCAAGAGAAGACCCTGTGCGTGCATCGCAAAGGCGCCACCCGGGCCTTTCCTCCAGGTCATAAAGAGCTTTCCGAAAAATATAGAGCAATTGGCCAGCCGGTGATTATTCCCGGGGATATGGGTAGAAACTCTTATCTTTTAGTGGGCACAGAAAGGGCGGCGGAGACCTTTTATTCTACCTGCCATGGAAGTGGGCGGGTGATGTCCCGCTCTACGGCCATTAGAAACCTTAGGGGCCGCTCTATTGCCAGAGAATTAGAGGAAAAAAGGATTTTTGTGTGTTCTACAGGAAGGCAGACTTTGGCAGAAGAGGCCCCAGAAGCTTATAAGGATGTTAATGAGGTGGTTGAGGTGGTCCATGAGGCAGGCATCTCTAAGAGGGTCTGCAGGATGAGGCCCCTGGGAGTAATTAAGGGTTAAAAATGCTTGATTTGAAGTTTATTAGAGAAAATCCAGAAGAGGTTAAGAAGACCTTGAAGGATAGAGGGATGGATGCAGATGTCGATGGGCTGCTCAAACTCGATAAGGAAAGAAGAAATTTGTTGCGGAAGGCGGAGGACCTTAAACACAAAAAGAATATCGCCTCTTCGCAGATAGGGAAACTGATAAGCCAGGGAGAAGAGCCCAAACATAAGATGGCCGAGATGAAAGCAATAGCCCAAAAAATAAAGGATATTGATAAACAAGTGGGAGAAATTGATGCCAAGACCACCCGAATTGCCTTGCTAATCCCAAATATACCCCATGACTCCGTTCCGGTGGGTAGTGACCCCGAGGACAATATTGAGACAAGGAGATGGGGGGAGCGGCCCACGTTTGACTTCCAGCCCCTCTCCCATTGGGATATCGCTGATGCCCTGGGAATCATTGATTTTAGAGCCGCCTCAAAAATTTCCGGGCGGGGCTTTGCCCTCTATCGCGGCCTGGGAGCAAAATTAGAGAGAGCCCTTATCAACTTTATGTTGGACATTCACACAACCAAGCACGGCTATACGGAAGTCTTTCCCCCTTTTATGGTGAAGAGAGAGTGCATGGTTGGCACCGGGCAGCTCCCCAGGTTAGAGGAGGATATGTACCGATGTGAAGCTGATGACCTCTTTCTCATTCCCACGGCCGAGGTCCCCATTACCAATATTCATCGAGGAGAGATATTAAGGGCGGAGGACCTTCCCATCTATTACTGTGGCTACACCGCCTGCTTCCGTAGGGAAGCTGGCTCCTATGGGAAGGAGACGAAGGGTCTGGTGCGCGTTCACCAATTTGATAAGATTGAACTGGTGAAATTTGTCAAACCGGAGACTTCATATGAGGAACTGGAGAGCCTGGTCAGAGACGCTGAAGAAATATTGCAGCAATTAGGACTACATTACCGCGTGGTGAACCTCTGCACAGCCGACATAAGCTTTGCCAGCACCAAGTGCTACGATTTAGAGGTCTGGGCCCCGGGAAAGGAGCGATACTTAGAGGTATCCTCTTGCAGCAACTTCAGCGATTTCCAGGCCCGCCGGGCCGGCATCCGCTACCGGCCAGAAAAGGGCGGAAAGGCAGAATATGTTCATACCCTCAATGGCTCAGGAATTGCCCTGGCTCGGACAGTAGTTGCCCTCTTGGAGACATACCAGGAGAAGGATGGAAGAGTGACCATCCCCGAAGCCTTAAGGCCTTATATGGGAGGACTGGACAGGATTGACAGGACCCGTTAGAAAGAAAAATTCTAACGGGTCAGGCAGATGGGATAAAGCCTTGCGGGAAATGGCGTGTGAAAAACCGTCTAAAATTGGAGGATTTTTTCAATCTCCTCTTCTTTTTTACAGCTGTAGGCAGTACTGTTTACCGTAACGGGGCCGATGAGGGCTAAATTCAGGTTCTCATTAGTGAACAGCCCATTTGCTATTCTGTGTAAATCCCGGGCAGTTACCTTCTTAATTCCATCCAGCACTTCTTCTACAGAGGGAACCCTGCCCAGGCAAAGCTTATTCTCGCCCAGCCAGTGCATGTAGTTGGTGGTATCTTCCAGGCTAAGGAGGAGCTGGCCGATTACGAACTCTTTACCCTGCTGAAACTCTTTCTTAGAGACCTCTCTCTCCTTGAATTTCTTCAGTTCTCTAAGAATAATCTTAATAGTTTCAGCTACTTTGCGATTATCCACTCCCGCTGAGATGACCAGGGCTCCCGTATCCTGGAATCTCGCTATGCTGGACCTAATTTCGTAAGCAAGGCCTCTCTTCTCCCGGACTTCGTTGAAGAGCCGTGAGCTCATATTCCCGCCTAAGATTACATTAAGTATTCCAAGGGCATATTTATCCGGATGGTCCCGGGGCAGGGCCTTTCCTCCCAGGCAGAGATGGGTCTGCTCGGTGTCCTTGCTCTTTAGTTTTATCCGGGGTTTAGATTGTTTCTCCTGGACCTTAGAAAAGCGATTTCGTTGCCTTCGGGGAAGAGCTCCAAAGGCCTTCTTTACCTCCTCTACCACCTTCTGGTGCTCTAACTTCCCGGCTACCGCTACCACTAAGTTGCTGGGATTATAGAGACGATTTTTGTAGTTAAGAATCTCATCCCGGCCCATAGTGGCAATTACTTCTTGCCTTCCCGCAATCATAAATCCCAGGGGCTGATCCGGCCAGAGGAGCTCACCGAAGAGGGCGTGGACGTATGAAGCGGGAAGGTCCTCATACATCTTGATTTCTTCCACAATCACCATTCTCTCCTTCTCCACATCTTCTTCCTTGAGGAGAGGATTTAGCACCATGTCAGAGAGGACATCCAGGGCCAGCGGGAGATGTTTGCCAATCACTTTAGCTAAATAGCAGGTAAGCTCTTCCGCAGTAAACCCATTGAGGCTTCCCCCTATCCCCTCTATGGATTCCTTGATTTGGCGATAGCTTCTCTTCTTTGTTCCCTTGAAGAGGAGATGCTCGAGGAAGTGGGAGACCCCGTTATTGTCTTTCGTCTCAAATCTTCCTCCGGCTCTAATCCACAGGCCCACCGAACTGGAGGACGCTGATGGCATCCGGTGAGTTACCACCGTTAAGCCATTTTCAAGCACAGTCTCCTGGTACATAGCAACTCCCTTCTTATTGTGAAACCCGGTAGATTCTTTTGCCTAAGCGGGAGACGACCTCGTGGGGGATGGTCCCCATTTTCCCGGCTATCTCTTCTACTGAGATCCTGTCTTCACCCTGCCCCATTAGATGTTTACCATCTGACGGGGCGTGCCTGCCGATTAAGACTACTTCCTGGCCAATCTTGGCCTGAGGAATATGCCCTACATCTACCATGATCTGGTCCATACAGATTCTGCCCACCACCGGAGCCCTCTTTCCATCAATTAAGACCTCTGCCCTACCCGCCCGCCGACCAAGTTCTTCGGCAGGTGGGTTGGAAAGTCTGCGACTGTAGCCATCAGCGTAGCCGATGGGGAGAGTAGCAATTGTAGTCCCCCTTTCCGTAGTATATGTCCTTCCGTAACTTATTGTTCTCCCGGCAGGAACTTTCTTCAGGAAAACGATTCTTGTTTTAAGCGTTAGGGCTGGTTTTAGCTCTAAGCTTCTACTCGCTTCATCCGAAGGATAAATCCCATAGAGGATGAGGCCGGGGCGAACTAAGTTGAAGTGGCTCTCTGGTAAATTCAGGATAGCGGCGCTGTTGGCCATGTGCTTTAATGGAATATTTATTCCCTGCCTTTCCAGTTGAGCAATCGTCTCCTTGAAATGTTGAATTTGAAGCAAGCTAAATGTTTTATCTTTCTCTTCGGCAGAAGGGAAATGGGTGTAAATCCCCTCTATATCCAGATACTTCAGCTCGGCGACCTTCCTGGTGAATTCTGCTGCCTCTTCAAAATAGACCCCGATCCTCCCCATTCCGGTATCTACATTTATGTGCACCCTGGTTTTTCTTTTTTCCTGTTCTGCTTTTTTTGAAAGAGCACCGGCAAACTCCTCAGTGCAAACAGTGGCCGTAAGATTATATCGGACAATATCATCTGCCTCCTCAGGAAGACCGCAGCCAAAGATTAAGATGTCTGCCTTTAACCCAGCCTCTCTTAGCTGGATGGCTTCTCTCAAGTTGGCTACCCCTAAGTAATCAGCTCCTTCCTTAAAGACAGTCTTAGAGACAGCTACCGCTCCGTGTCCGTAACCATCCGCCTTGACCGCACAAAGTATCTTAACAGCGCTACCTACTCGACGGCGGATTTCCTTCAAGTTATGAGCGATAGCCGCAAGATTAATCTCTGACCAGGTTAATCCTGGCGTCTCTATCAATGTTTTTCATCCTATGCCGAAACCCAATCCCTCATCTATCAATGCTTTTCCCACCTCAGGAGTTCAGTGACACTGGACAGGGTGCCTCCTTCCTGGATCTCTTTTCGGATGCGGTTCTCTTTTTCCAGGACATCCATGGCCCGGTTAGTGAACTCAACTGCTTTCTCCTTGGGAATAGCTATCACCCCATCATCATCTCCCACGAGCCAGTCTCCCGGGCCCACTCTCACTCCTCCCACCCTGACCGGGACTCCAATCTCACCAAATCCCTTTGGCTCCCCAGCCGTAGGCATAATAAGTTTGGCAAAAGCAGGAAAGCGGAGCTCCCGCACCTCAATGGTATCCCTGATGGCTCCATCTATTACTACTCCAGCTAAGCGCTTCTGAAGACTGCTATGAGTAGCTAGCTCTCCCCAGACGGCTGGTCCTGCGCCACCGGCATCAATGACAATTACCTCCCCTTCATTAGCCGCATCAATGGCTTCTACTGGCTTGGCCCAATCTCCCGGATAGGTTCGAACCGTAACCGCTGGCCCGACCATCTTTAGTCCTTGGGTAATAGGCCTTATATCTCTTAAGTCACCACCTCTATGCATGGCATCGGAAAGATTTGGGGTGGAGACCTTCTCTAAGACCTTTCGGATATCAGGGAGCGAGACCCTCTTGTACAAGTCGCTCTTAATCCTCGTCTTCGTCCTGATAGCCTTCTTCATCTCTTGAGCTGCTTTTTTAGCATCCCGGGCCTTACTTATGGCTCCTCCCACGATAATAATAGCTGCTCCCGCCTTAACAGCCGCCGCCGCCGTCTCCGAATTTATTCCTCCGGCTACTGCCACGGGAATATGGACTGCTTGAACCACCTTAGTCAGTTTGTCAAATGGCTTAACCCCAAGCATCTGCTCATCAATAGCAATATGGACACTGACATAATTTGCTCCCATTGCCTCTATTTCGGTTGCCCTCTCTACCACCTGGTCTATAGCAATGGTGTCCACGATAATCTCTGCTCCATAGTTTTTTCCTGCCTCAATGCATTCCCTGATAGTAGCATCGGAGGCCGCCCCCAAGACATCAACGATATTTGCCCCCGCCTTAGCGGCAGATTCCACCTCCACTCTTCCAGCATCCATGACCTTCATATCGGCTACAATGGTGTGCTTGAGAAACTCTTTTCTCAAGGCTCGGACAGCATCCAATCCTTCGCTCTTAATCAGGGGGGTGCCCGCCTCCAGCCAGTCCACTCCTCCTTCCACAGCTTCCCGGGCTACCTTAAGGGCTCGCCTCAAATCAACGAAATCCAGCGCTAACTGCAATACAGGTTTCATTGTCTAACCCTTTCCCATCTTTGCCATGAGTCTTTGAAGCTTCTGGTTAAAAAAATCTCGCAGTTCTTCTACCGTGATAGGTTTAATCATTTTAGGCAAGACCGATATCTCATTGATATATCTCAGTGCCTGACATAGCCAGTAGTCATCAATCCCTACATGTTTCTTCTGGGTTTTAGAATAGAGGTCATCGAACTTAATAACTTCTTTATCTATGAAGTAGACATCAACAAAATCCTTCATCTCATGCCGGTCAAAGAGGGTTGAGAATTTGTTGGAGCATATATCTATGAGGCTATCACATAAACACCGTACACGAGTTACGCATTATTTTTAGATGTCAGAAATGTAACCCTTTCAATTACA
>JAJOKU010000012.1 GCA_021129695.1 candidate division NPL-UPA2 bacterium | reverse complement strand
GAAGCTGCTTGAGCAACTCTCTGTGGATAACTACACTTTTTGGAGAAGAACCTAACTTTTTAATCAATGCCTGAAATGTCTCATCCCGGTGAAGACCATAGCCAGTCCGTGCTCATCGGCGGCGGCGATTACTTCCTCATCTCTCTTCGAACCGCCTGGCTGGATGACAGCCGATGCTCCGGTGTCTGCGGCGGCGTCCAGCCCATCGCGGGCCGGGAACATAGCATCGGATGAGAGTACAGAGTTCTTAGCCCTTCGTCCTGCCTTACGAGCGGCAATTATGCAGGAATCCACCCGACTCATCTGACCAGCTCCGATCCCTACCGTGGCCTCTCCCTGAACCAGAACAATGGCATTGCTCTTTACGTGTTTAGCCACGCAGTCGGCAAAGTGCATTGAGCGCATCTCTTCCCCGGTCGGCTTCCTCTTGGTCACAACTTTAAACTGCTCCATCGGCATATGCTCAAGGTCAAGGGACTGAAGTAACGCGCCGCCCGGGATTTTCCTCAAATCGAAATCGTGTCTCCTTGTGGGAGGATTAAAATCAGAGAGTTTAATCACCCTTAAGTTTTTCTTCAGGCGCAATATCTCTAAAGCCTTTGGTTCATAGTCAGGTGCGATGATGGCCTCTACGAAAGCAGGGAGTACTGTTACATCTTCATTGCCTGACTCCTTTCGGTAGCGGGGAATTATGACATCACGCTGGTAATCGTTTGAGGTGAGATGGGAGGCACTCTCTGCGTCCATCGTTCGGTTCAGGCCTATCACCGAACCGAAAGCAGAGACTGGGTCCGAGACCCAGGCTGCGTCCAGGGCCTGGCTCAGGCTCTCGCCTGATGCTACCCCGCAAGGATTATTATGCTTTATTATAACGACCGCAGGGTGGAGGAAGTCACGGGCGATCTCCAGAGCGGCAGCCAGATCGAGAAGGTTGTTGAAAGAGAGCTCTTTCCCGTGGAGTTGTTCTGCTCCAGCAAGACCCATTTCAGTGGATCCTATCTGCTGATAAAGGGCACCGCCCTGGTGAGGGTTTTCCCCATACCGCAGATCCTGTCTCTTCTCGTATCTCAGCTCAAGGAACGGAGGCAAGCTCTCCTTACCACTCTCGAAAGTGTGGGTTAGATAATTAGAGATGACTGAATCGTAATGAGCGGTGTGTTTGAATGCCTTTCGGGCAAGGCGGGCCCGAGTCTCAGCACTTAACTTCCCTCCGCTGCGCCGCAACTCATTCAGAATATCTCCGTAACTATCCGGGTCAGTTACTACAGCCACGCTCTCATAATTCTTAGCGGCTGAACGGAGCATGGTCGGGCCGCCAATATCTATATTCTCTATGGCCTCCTCCAACTTTACATCTGCCCTAGCAATCGTCTCCTCGAAAGGGTAGAGGTTAACCACAACCATATCGATGAGTTCGATTCCCTGTTCTTTCGCCTGCCTCATATGTTCCGCGTTATCTCGCAGGGCAAGTAGGGCTCCATGCACCTTTGGATGTAGAGTCTTCACTCTGCCATCAAGCATCTCCGGATGGCCGGTGTAGTCAGAGACGGAGCGGACTGAGATTCCTGCCTCCTCAACCAATTTAGCCGTCCCTCCGGTAGATAGAATTTCTACACCAAGCTCACGCAGTCCCTTAGCAAACTCAACGATTCCCCGCTTATCCGAAACGCTAATCAGAGCTCGTCTTACCTTAGTCACTTCTTCTCTCCTTAAACAATCTCCGCTTCCTTATTTCCTTTACTAATCTCACCTATGGGATAGGGAGTCTCTCCCATCTCAGTTAGGGTTGCTCTTACCCCTTCTGCCTCATCCTCCCGGGCTATGACGACCATCCCTATTCCCATATTGAAGACCCGAAACATCTCCTCATCCGAGATTCTTCCCTCCTCGTGTATGATTTCGAATATGGGAGGAACTTCCCAGCTACTTTTCCTGATAACTGCCTGGCAACCCTCGGGCAGGATGCGAGGGATATTTCCAACCATCCCTCCCCCGGTGATATGGGCGATGCCCCGGATTTCAAATTTTTGAAGGAGGCCGAGTATTGGTCTTACATATATTCTGGTGGGCTTGAGGAGCTCCGCTCCCACCGATTCCTCTATCTCCGGAAGCCTATCCTTAACGCTGAGACCCTTCTCTTCAAAGAGAATCTTCCTTACCATAGAGTATCCATTGCTGTGCAGGCCATTAGAGGCAAGACCAATAATCTTATCTCCCACTCCTATCCTTGAACCATCAATGAGCCTGTTCCTCTCCACTACTCCTACGGCAAATCCAGCCAGTTCATACTCGCCTTCCGGATAAACTCCCGGCATCTCAGCCGTCTCCCCTCCTAAGAGAGCACATCCAGCTATCTCACAACCCTTAGCTATCCCTCTGATTACCTCCTCAGCCCAGTCCGGTTTTAGCTTTCCCACTGCTAAATAGTCCAGAAAAAAAAGGGGTTCAGCCCCCCGGGGAAGTAGGTCGTTAACGCACATAGCCACTAAATCCACTCCCACCGTATCGAACTTATTGCACAGCGTGGCCACCTTTAACTTCGTCCCCACTCCATCCGTTCCAGCCACCAGCACCGGGTCTTTATACTTCTTGGTATCAAGACGAAATAGCCCTCCGAATCCACCTATCCCGCTGATAACCTCTGGCCGAAAGGCCCCTTTCACCAAGGACTTTATCTTAGTTACCAATCTATCTCCTGCTTCTATATCTACCCCGGCCTCTTTGTATTTCATATTCCCAGCCTCTTGAATATTTTGTCTACATTCCTTAAATTATGATTTAAGTCGAAGCAGTTCTCGACCTCGCTCTTACTCAGATGCTTCCTAACTTCTTTATCCTGGAGGAGCACCTTCTTGAACGAAGTTCCTCTCTCCCAGGCCTTCATAGCATTTCGCTGGACGGCTCGGTAAGCCTCTGCGCGCCTTAATCCTTTTTTAGCTAACTCCAATAAAATCGTTTCTGAGAAGATAAGCCCTTTAGTCTTCTCTAAATTCTTTTTCATGTTCTCTGGATAGACGAGTAAATTCTCCATCACTTCAGTGAATCTCTTCAGCATATAATCAACCAAAATGCAGCTATCGGGGATAATTACCCTCTCCACCGAAGAGTGGGTTAAATCTCTCTCATGCCAGAGGGCAATGTTCTCTAAGGCCGCCTGGGCATTCCCTCGAACTATCCGGGCCAGGCCCGAGATTCTCTCTGAGACGATGGGATTTCTTTTATGGGGCATGGCTGAGGAGCCCTTTTGACCTCTGGAGAAGTATTCCTCAACCTCCAAGATATCCGTTCTCTGCAGATTCCGTATCTCTAAGGCAAATTTCTCCAAGGAGCTGGCCATGAGGGCAAGAGCGCACAGATACTGGGCATGCCGATCCCGCTGGAGTATCTGGCTGGAGACCGGGGCCGGGGTGAGTCCTAATTTCTTACACACATACTCCTCTACTCGGGGGTCAAGGTGGGCATAGGTGCCAACTGCTCCCGAAATTTTACCGTAGCTTATTACCTCCCGGACCTTAAGCATCCTCTCCCGGTTTCGCTCTGTCTCTTTCCACCAGAGAGCAAATTTGAGACCCAAGGTAATTGGCTCAGCATGTATCCCGTGGGAGCGGCCAATCATTATCGTCTCTTTGTGCTCTTTTGCCCTCGTTTTGAGGACCTGAGAAAGTTTCTTTAAATCCTGCAGGATAAGGTCTCCGGCTTCTTGCATCCTCAAAGATAGAGAGGTGTCAACGATATCATAAGAGGTGAGCCCTAAGTGGATATACCTTGACTCTCTCCCTACCTGTTCCCCCACCGCCTCCAGGAAAGCAATGACATCGTGCCTTGTCTGCCTCTCAATCTGCTTAATTCTATCTAAGTCGAAACCAGCCCTCTTCTTTATCTTAGCCAGCGCTTCTCTGGGAATCTCACCTAACTTGGCCAGGGCTTCGCACACCAGGATTTCAATCCGAAGCATCCCCTTAAATTTATTCTCCTCGCTCCAGATTCTTCCCATCTGGGGAAGAGTATACCTTTCTATCATAAGACAACCCTCGCTTCCTTTGGATAAATCCCAAAATTCAAATGACAAAATCCAAATAAAATCCAAATTTCAAATTTCTTAATTAAATCTTTTGTCATTTCGCATTCGGAATTAAATAATTCATTTGCCCTCTGGAATCTCAAAGAGATTCCGAGGACTCAGTCCCGGAAATGTTTCACATTTCACGGGGTCATTTGAAATTGGTCATTTGTCATTGAAATTCCTGGTGGCCCCACGGGGAATCGAACCCCGGTTTGATGGCTGAGAACCACCCGTCCTAGGCCACTAGACGATGGGGCCTTCCCACAAAGATTTTACCACAGGTTGATTTGGTTAGCAATAAAAAAACCGCCCGAAGCAACCCTCCTCGAGCGGTAAGTTCTAATTCTCCTTTTTTTACTGTTTAAGTTTTTCCTCTAATCTCTTTACCTTCTTTGCTAGCTGGCCAATGGCCTTACACATTTCCGGAAGCCGTTGTAGGCTGGCCTTTATCCTCTTCTCTTTCTCATGGGGTTTAGCCGGGAATCCGGAGACGAAGGAGTCTGGTGGAATGCTCTTGGTCACTCCCGCCCGGGCAGCCACAATAGTATTATCACCAACAGTTATGTGCCCACCCACTCCAGATTGACCGGCTAAGGTTACTCCTTTCCCCAACGTCGCCGTACCGGAGATGCCTACCTGGGCAACGATGATTGAGTTCTCACCAATTACTACATTGTGAGCAATCTGAACCAAGTTGTCTATTTTAGTTCCTCTCCCGATGACCGTCTTCCCAATGGTACCTCGATCTATAGCTACATTGGCTCCAATCTCCACATCGTCTTCAACGATGACCGTCCCAATCTGAGGAACCTTGTGATGAACCCCCTTTACTGGAGCAAAGCCAAATCCATCGCTTCCAACTACTGTCCCACTATGAATGATGACTCGCTTTCCAATCTCAATCTTTTCCCGGATACTCACCCCGGGATAAATCAGGGTCTCATCTCCAATCCGGGTTCTGCGCCCGATATACACATGAGGATAGATAGTTACCCTGTCTCCAATCTGAACATCGTCTTCAATGATCACATAAGGCTGGAGGGAGACTCCGGTGCCAAGCTCTACATTCTTCCCGAGGACGACGGTGGGGTGGATGCCAGCGGGAGGGGTCATCTCCCCGTTGCCGTTAACCAATAAATTCATTACTTTGGTGAAAGCAAGATATGGTTCATCGCTCTGGATGAGTGGTCGATGGTTGTTCTTCACTCCCGGACCAACGATGATGGCTGACGCCTGGGTAGTGTTCATTAAGGAAGCATAACGGGAGTTAGCCACAAAGGTTATGTCTCCTTCCTTGGCCTCCTTTATGCCAGCTACTCCAGTGATCATAACATTACTGTCGCCGATCACCTTACCATCAACCAGCTCAGCTATCTCCCTCAATGACATCAACATAAATCACCTATTATATTAGTCCAAGAATCAGTGGCCTGGGCAGAGGAAAGAAGGAATGGGGGAAACTCTGCCTCTAAAAGAGCCACTGATCGAAAACTTTATAATGCAAATTTCGTGCCAGCTTTTCCATACGGGCTCAAAAGCCTTTCTCCCACCTCTAAGTTATTTATTTCCCAAGAGTTAAGATTATAAAAAGACTTTTCTCCCTTGCTCTTGACCGCCCCTTCAAACCAGCCAAACTGTAGCAATAAAGCCACACTGGTGTAGCAGTTTTCCTACATTTTCATTCTCTAAATGCACTTCCCTTGTGCCTTCTATTAGAGTTTAGAGTTTGAAGTTGGAGTTTCTTATATCATTCAAATTCCTGGAACATAAATATGGGCCCAGTAGGACTCGAACCTACGACCGACGGATTATGAGTCCGCTGCTCTACCGACTGAGCTATGGGCCCCAAGACTAATATTTACAATGCCTTAGATAGGGTAGCGGGGGGAGCAGTTTCCTCTGATGTGCCCAAATATGTGCCCGGTATACTGATATTCAGCACCTCCACAGCCCATTTCTTCTGTTCAGATCAGGGTCTCTGTCAAGAAAAAGGCCGAGCGATATTCAGCTGTAATCTACTTTACTCCATAGGTCTCCTTATCACAGTATTATATTCTCGATAACCCCACCGTTGCTGATTTAACATAGCATCTTTACGAATGGGGCAAGTCTGATACTTTCAGCTCTGGCCAGTAATATGGTTTTGGGAATATATCAGGCTTCTTAGAGGAAATAAGTGCCAAGCGTTTATCCTTAGTTAATAGATGTATTTCCGTGCCATGTATTCTCTTTAGCTCCATACCCATTGCTATTATAAGAACATCGAATGTGCTCAGGTAGTATTTTCCACAATGGTCTCGAGGGTCGTTTTCTTTGAGTTTTTCATTTAGCGTGTCTTTATCTGTGCCAATAGGCAATCCCGTCACATCGAATTCTGTATGTGTGCTATGTTCGATATTTGTCACTTCAGTTGTGTTTATGTTATGATACCTATTGAGGTCACAGGAATAGAAAAACTTTCTATCATGAACATCTGAGATAAATGTGTAAAAGAAAGTTTTGTATTGTGGCTCAGTAAGGATGCCATTACGTAAGTGCCATTTGGCAAGTGTATTGCAGACCCCTGCAACACAAAACGAAGGGATAAAAATAATGGCTTTATTAGTGATTTTCTGTTGCGTTATATGCTTTTTCAGGGAAAGGCTTCTTCTGCAATCATCATAGGAATGGAATGTCGCTTTTGGACGGTAAAACTCACATATTGCAGAAGCATCAATGAGATATTTAATCATAGTCTGAAATAGGAGCTGATCCTATAGGGCCACCCATTTTTTGACACTTGCTCATCTCGTGAATAGCTTTGCGGTCGCTCTTTGAAACTTGCCTATATTTTGAACCCATTGAAGCTCTAAGCGCTTCCTCCAACGTTTTTACCTTTGCCTTCTTATGATTCCTGTTCACCATATCCACCTCCTTGCAACCTAATTATACCTCTTTACTCCAGCCCTTGTCAAGAAATTTTTCGGCTATTGAAAAAAGCAAGATAAGTTAGAATAGACACTGGATTTGTGGGTTTAGACATTATGAAGATAAGCTGACAACCGACCTCGATGGTGATGGAAGGACTGACCAGTTCGGGGTGGAAGTAAATCCTCATATTTCCCGCTGGGCCGCCTTTCTATGGCAGAACGGAGGTAAGATTCTCAATGTCGTGCAATCTACTGAAATGCAAGTTTGACAGTTAACCCCTTTTGGGATATTTTTATCGTCGGGACACATT
>JAJOKU010000116.1 GCA_021129695.1 candidate division NPL-UPA2 bacterium | reverse complement strand
CGCCCAGGCCTTTAAATCCTAAGATGGAATCTCGGCTCCCGATTACCGCTACCTTCAAGATACCCTCGCTTCGCTCGGCAGTAGCGAGTAGCAGGAAAAGAGTGGAGAGATTTTTTATTCTCGCTACTTGTTACTCTCTACGCGCTACTTATTTTTCAAACATAGGTATCCCTCAAATTACTTCTGATGAGTTCCCCCTCGAGCTTATTTAACTTTCCCACCATAATCATCCGTAGCATCTTTATTTCGTTCTCCCTGGCTAGCAGATATCCGATGAGGGGTTCTAACCCGAAGACGATATGTTTGGCTCGCCCTAAGAAGTTGAGGATATGGTTATCGGATAAGCGCTCCAGCTTTGACCAGGACCCATTCTCCTTCCAGTATTTAATGCCTTGGGAGACTAACTGCCCGTAGGCAGTGGGGGAAAGAGCGGAGGCGAAATTATCAATCGGCTCCCCATAAAGTCTCAGGAAGAAACTCAGCTCAAGTTTACCGCCCTCCAGAAAGACCTCCTCAAAGAAATCTCTCTCCTTTCTCAATGCTCTTACTCTGAGAAAAATTCTTATATTGGTTAAGTCAGCCGAGATTTGAAAATATTCTTTAAGGAAAGGATTCCCACTAGACCGCTCATGAAAGAGGCTATACATCTCTTTATCCAGAATGATATCTATCATCTGGGGGTCACCTGTTTCCTCAAAACCTTTTTCTGACTTGTCAACTGCTGTCCTGAGCTCATCGGGCAACTCGCTGTAATCTTCCCCTTCCATAATCTTTCTTAGCTTCTCGCCCTCAATGACCCCAGCGTCTATAAGACACAGTTTACTGTCAACAGGCGACCGGGCTAAGTATTTTTGTTTGAGAAGCACTTTCAAATTATGAAAATCATATCTTAAACGAAAGAGGTCTGTTAACTCCGGGTCAAAGCTTAGATGAGAAATAAGGCTTAGAACTTTGGTCAGTTCTTTATTTAAGGCGATCTCGAATTCGTCCGGACTCTTTATTTCAGATAGCAAAGGTCCATAATCGGTATCGGCCAATGCCCTCAAAGTTTCCTCTGCGTCCTCAGCCCCAACCATCTGGTCGAATCGTTCCCTTCTAAGAAGCCTGGTCTCCAGGGCTCGAATTCTTCCTACCGCATAGGCATATCTCCGGTCTTCAGCCACTATCTTTATCTCCACTAAATAAAATCCGAGATATCTCTCCTTCCAGCTCGTCCTTGCTTTCCTTGAGGAGGGAATCAAAGGTGCACTTTATCTCCTTCCGAGATGACCTGAGGATGAATCCTCCCATGAACTGCCTTCTCTCAGGAGAGAGTCTCAGCTTGCCCGGCCTTCCCTTCTCAGCTAACTCCTTATTAACTTCCTCCAGAAATGAAGGAGTTATCCGCTTCTCGTCCCCGGATGAGATAATCACCTCCTCCTGGCCGGATTCCACCGCTCCGAGAAGCATCTTCTTGACTATAGCTTGATACTCGGCATCCGATAAATGCAGAAGGTGGTTGGAGGCTTTCTGGAAGGCAGACTCAATGAGATTCTGTTTCCTACCGAGAATTTCCTTCCTTGACTCTAAGTTGGCTATGGTTAATATTCTTCTTCTCTCCTGCTGGGAAGAGGCTTCACCTTCTTCTAAGAGCTTCTCCCTGATTGAGACAGCCTCCTTTTTAGTCTCCTCTAAAATTGCTTCTGCTCTTGTCTCGGCTTCCTTTCCTATCTTTTCAGCCTCTTTATGAGCATCCTCCCGTATTCTCTTTAAAATATCCTCAAGAGCCATTTTTGCTTAATCCTATCTGAATTGTTAGATCTTTATCCCATTGAGGAATAGAATACTAATCAGCAGCCCCAGGACAGCATATGTTTCCACCAGAGCTGACATGATGACCGCCTTAAAGAAATCGGACGGCTGCTTGGCGACCACTCCCGCTCCGGCGGCTGATACCTTCCCCTGATGAATCCCGGATACCAACCCGGCTACAGCTATGGGAAGGCAGGCCCCCAATATCTGCCATCCCTGTTGGGTAGTAATTGATGCCAATGCCGCCTCAAAAAAACCTAACCTGGCCATTACCATGATCCCGATCAGAAATCCATAGATTCCCTGCGTTCCCGGAAGGGCAACCAGGATAAGCAGACTCCCGAATTTCTTCGGATCCTCACTCAAGACTCCATCGGCTGCCTGCCCGGCTAAACCAATGCCGATGGCTGAGCCACATCCAGCCATGAACACAGCCAATGCTCCTCCAACTATGGCCAGCACTAAACCAATCTCCATCCCTTCACCTCCTTGTAACCACAGATTATTTAAGCCACTGATTTACATGGATGAAATAAAGGCAAAAGTCAAAACTACAACTTGAAATTCAAAGCTTTCTCCTTTTACCTTAAACCTTTTACTTTTTGCTTTTGAGTTTTCAGTTCTTATCAGTGTTCATCCGTGGCTAATTCTAATCTGTGTTCACCTGTGGTTTATATTTTCCTATCCTTGGATTAACGTGAACTCGTTTTTCGTTCTGAATGGCTCAAATGCCTTTCCGCCGCCTTCAAAGAAATAAGGGAAGAATTCAACAAACTGAAGCCTTGTGGTATGGACGAAGCTGCCTAAGGTATTTATGGCAATATTGAATATATGCCCTCCGATTAAGACCATAATCATGGCCAGCCAACCAAAAAGTGGAATTGTATCTCGAGCCAGACCGGCAACCAAGTTTACCGTCATAGCAATTACTCCGGTAGCCATCCCCAGGGCCATCAGTCTTGAGTAACTCAATACATTCCCTAAAAGATTTTTCAGCCCATCCAAAAGCAGAATAAGGCCCAGTCCTATACCGGCCAGTTTTCTCTCTCTAAAAAGCCCCCTGAGGATAACCCGGCTCAGACTGCCTGAGATCACTAACCACTTTCCCAAGGTCTTCGCTCCCGGACCGATAAGCCCTTCCCCCAGGACAAGCACCAATATTCCAGCAAAGATGAGGAGCCACGACCCTTCAGAAAATAGAGCATCGCTCCATTTCTTTTCCCTTACATCCTTAATCAATTTAATGACAGTTCCAAAGCAGATCTGCCCGAATCCCAGAGCAAGAGCTAACTTGAAAAAAGTCATCGGCTGCTCAAGCGGATTGAACAGGACAACCGATTTTAAAAAACGAGGTGCGGATGGAACCTTGGCTACGTCAATCCCAAACCATCCTCCCATCAAAGCTCCACAGATAAAGGTGGCCACCCCTCCCAGGGCGAGGAGACGAAACAACTCTCCTCCGACCTTCATCTTCTTCATCCCTAACAGGGTAAGGGCCAGGAGAATCAGGCCGTAGCCAGCATCGGATACACAAAGCCCGAAGAAAAGAAAGAAGAAAGGGGCCAGGAAAGGAGTGGGGTCAAGTTCCCGGGAGTGAGGAAGCCCGTAGAGATTAGTGACCATCTCAAAGGGTCTAACCAATCTCCTGTTCTCCAATTCAACCGGCGGTCTCTCTCCTTTTTCGGGTTTAATAGGACTAATATCTATCTCCGGGAATTTTCTCTCCAGGCTCTTCTTAAGATTCTCGAGATGGTTTCTCTTTATCCAGCCAGCTATGAGGAAAGTCTCCTCGGTGCGGGCAAAAAGATTTTGAATATCTTTTCTCCCTCTTAGGTTGGCGAGATGGTCATGGACGGCCATGAGCTTTGCTCTTTCCTTTAGCATCTCCTGGCTCTTGGCTATTAAGATGTCTTTCTCTTCCTCTGCTTTCTGAAGGCGGCTTTTAATATCCTTGAGTATATCCTTTGGCTTTCCTCGAAGCCCGGGGAAATTGACCGAGGTAAATTCAAATTCTCTCAGGATATTTGAAATCTCCTCCTGGTAATATTTCAGGTAGATTAAAAGGCAATATTTGACCGATTTTGTCTCCTGGATAACCTGGATGGTGACTCCCTTAGTGACCTCATCCATTCTCTCTCTCATCCCCTGCGGGTCAAGGTTCCGATTTGGTACCGTCCCTAAGGTAACTTTTGTCTCCCTGGTCTCTTTCAACTCCTCCAGGGGAATATTTAGCCCCTCATAGGGGAGAAGGTCATTGGCCTGCCTGGCTAACTTCACTGCTTTCGCCTCCAGCTCTTTCAGGTCTCGCTCCAGCTCCTGGCAAGCCTTCAAGATCTGGGCATAATCAAAGTTGTGAATAATATGGAGGAACTCCTCCTTGCTTAGATTAACCTTGGCCGGGAAGAAGGATTCTCCCAGGCTCCTCTTCTCAAACTGAGATAGGTAACTCAGAGCATGTTCTATCTCCAATTGCTTCTTCTCTAACTGCTCATCCCTGTCTTCCCCTTTCAAGAGGAACTCCTCGTATTCGGAATCTTTGCCTAACGGCACTGCCTGAGAATCGGCACTGCCTTGCGGTGCTTCGGCTGTGAAAGTCTCTCTTAAGTCAGTGATCTCCACTAAGCCCAGTCTCTGAAGTTCGGCAACCACCTCCTCCCGAGCTGAGTTATGTCCAACGATTTGAATCTTGGTCATCCGACTGAGAGCCATTTTAGCTAACCACCCTCCTTACAATAAAGGAGACGGCCTTATCTAAATTCTTTCTGGCCGCCTCCTCCAAATTCTTTGCCTCCTTCTGCGCCCTCTCCCCAATTAAAAGAGCTTCCTTTCTAGCCTCCTCAATTACTTTTTCCTTAAGGGAGGCAGCCTCCCTCCCTGCCTCGATCTGCGCCTCGGCAGCTATCTGCCTGCCCTTGGCCTCAGCTTCCTCTATGGTTTGTCTTGCCTCCTCCCTTGCCTTCTCAATGAGCTCTTCAGCCGAGCGCTCTACCTCTCTGATCTTCTTGATTACTTCGGTCAAGGTTCCTCTCCTACCTCCTCCGGAACGCAGATTAATCTCCTGTGTTGCTCCATGTCCATAAGGATTATCCTGTCGGGCTCAATCTTCTCTATCTTTTTTCCATTCACCTCATCTCCGTTCCCAAAGAACCCCCCCGCTCATGACCAGCGCCTCCGCCTTGCCAGTTGGGTCATAAATAACTGCTTCCACACCCATCTCCTTCCAACTAACTGTCTCTTCCTCAACGTCGCCCGGGCCGTGCTTTTCCGGATAGAGCAAGAAAGGGTCTCTCTTCAAAGTAAGTGACTCTTCCTCAAGGGTCTTTGTATCTTTTTCAGCTTCTTCTTTTTCTTCCACCTCAGCCTGTCTGACTTCTTCTTTCACTTCCTCCTGGCCTGTGCCTTCCCCCTCTCCCTTTCCTCCTCCTTAACCGGGGGAATCTCCTCTATCCCTAAACTTACCAGTTTCGTCCCCTTTCCTGTCTCCCGCAGCACTGCCACTTTTACAGAATGAGTGCCGATATCCAGCCCAAAGAGGAGCCGGCTGGATTCAAAATGAAGCCGCTCCAACTTAATCTTGGATTTCAGTTCCCCTAACTTAGGCAAAGCTACTTTCATACCTTATCCCCTAAAATGAGTATACTCTAAAGCATACCTCGTTGTCAATTTGCTGTTCAGGGTGTTTTTTCTGCAAGACGGCCATTGACGAATTTATGAAGAACGCTGGAGATTAATGTCTGGTAGGGAAGACCCTCTTCAGCCGCTTTCTTGCGGATATCCATAAGGTCTTTTTCTGCGATACGAATATTGACCCTTTTATCTTTGCGAAAGGTAGCCTTAGCATATTTGCAGTATCGTCCAGCTTCTTTCTTAGGGTTTGGGATGGTCTTCCATTCACCCCTTTCGTATGACTCCAGCAACTCCTTCTCCTTTTTATCCAGCTTCACTTTTCTTCACCTCCCAGGTACTTTCTCATTGCTTTCCGGCTTGGGATTATTGTTTTCAAAAACACCCCATCTTTTGTCTCAACGAAGGGGACCAAGCAAGCATAGTTTCCAACATCAACTACGAAGACCCTTTGCCCAGGGTATTTCTTCTGATTGGGATGCATAAGGATATCCAACAGACCTCCATGCATTAAGGAAAAAACAATTTCTTCAAAGGCTATCTTTCGCTCTGCTTTAAGCTTTGCATTCTTCTCAGTATCCCAGTCAAAATATTTCACAGCCCAAGTATATCACAATGTGTATTTTTTGGCAACAACAAAATAAATAAAAAAATGGCCTCAGGGGCTTCCCCGAGGTTAAAGAAGAATGAGTCAGATTCTACCGCTGACCCGAGAAACTAATAAATCTCCTGCCAGTCCTTATCCCTTACGAATCCGATGAGGCCGCCTTCCGTAATCACGCCATACTCTTCGTCATAGAGAATCTCTACCTGTCCTGTCAACTCTATTTTGCGGCCAATGATCGCCCCGGCCAGGGCAATGTTTTCAAAGTGAACGACACCCGGTTCTAATGGGTCTTCTGGAGAGGCAATGACTAAGCCCGTTATGAGCCGGTCGCTTGGCTCAATTGAGCCCGACTCAGTGATGTTCTTAAGGGAAGCTAAAACAGGATAAAACTCGTCTGCCCTCCACGGGGTGGGCGCGTAGGCACCCATGGTAAGTGTCTCGCCGCCGATTATCTCAATATTTCCTTCAGCAATGATGCTTGTCTCGCTAAATGCCGCATCTTCATGCGTTGTGTCTATGACGCAATCGCCAAGTACGTAGAAAAGCTTGTTGTCAATTGACCCAGTAAACACATGATTATTATCAACAATTTCGGCCTTACTTTTGTAAAAAGCCATATTTATCCCCGGTATATCTTCAATGCCATTTTCAGTTACCTTTGAAGAATCAGGCAGAAAGGTCACATTTCCATGGGGAGGGTCAATATAAATTTTCCCCTTTGCATAAACGCCTTCGCTGTCACTCCAATCCACTGTCCCGGTAGTAGTGGTCTCTCTTATATCACCATTGGACTGAAGGACATATTTAACCACCGCCCTACAGGAAGCCTTTATCCGGACAATCCTTTTGGCCGTTACCCCCTGACCAGGCAAATCCACCTCCCCGGTGGAGGTAATTAGCACCCAGCCAGTCGGAACACCGTCCGCGTCCAGTTCATCCACCGCCTCTACACTATATTGCCCATTTGCTAATTGATGAACCACGGGCACCCCATTTGTTCGCCAGCCTGGGTCAATATTTCTCAGGTAGCCTAAACCATATTGCAATCCTGCCTCGGCAATATAGAGAGCCTGGGTAGATGCTTTCTGATTGGTGGCAATCTTAAACTCCGTATCCATAGAAAATAGGAATATGGCTCCCAAAGTCAGCAGAATAAATAGCACCGAGAAAGCAACAATGGCCGCCATCCCCTTCTCATTTTTAATCCTAAGCATTCTTACATACATATTACACGAGTTACGCACCCTTTTTGTAACTATTTGATAATCAATGGGTTACAG
>JAJOKU010000062.1 GCA_021129695.1 candidate division NPL-UPA2 bacterium | reverse complement strand
CTACTCGGCGGCATTAACAACCAAATAAGGAGGTTGAAAAGATGTCTACTCGACGTGAGAAAGGGGGGTCTTCCAAAGCAGTTATCATTGGACTGCTGGTTATCTTGATCGGGGGTTTCCTCGGCCTTGATTTCCTGCGGGCTAGCCGTGGGGAAGAATCTCTAATCTCCTGGCCACCGCTAATCAGTTATGAAACCGTTTCTCGAAAGATTGACTTTGCCATCAACGATGCCTTAGTGGAAATGGGAGTATCCATGAAGGACATCATTCTCGAATATTCTGAGGAGAAGAAGCAGGGAAATCTAAAGTGGATCCACTTCACCAAGTAGGTTAGGGTTCCCACCTCTCGCCCCTTAAAAGAATATTACCGGGCAATTGAGGAAGCAGTGAAGAAAGTGGGTGGGAGAGTCAAGAGCCATCGCACCATCGAGGAGAAGAAAGTAAAACGCCTGATAATGAACATTGGCCTGAAATCGATTGCCACTTGCCGTCTAACCCTGGAGCAGCCAAAGCGTGTTAGTTCTGGGCATTGAGACTTCCTGTGATGAGACAGCCGCGGCCATAGTAGAAGATGGCTGTAAAATCCACTCAAATATCATTGCCTCTCAGCTAAGACTCCACAAGAAATTTGGAGGAGTTGTTCCCGAGTTAGCCAGCCGGGCCCATCTTCAGGCCATCCCCCTAATCCTGAAAGAAGCCTATGAGGCCGCCGGGGCAGTTCCTGAAGACATAGGAGCAATCGCGGTAACTCAGGGCCCGGGATTAATTGGCTCCCTCTTGGTGGGAGTATCCACCGCCAAGGCCCTCAGTTATGTCCATAATTTACCCCTCATCGGTATTAATCACTTAGAGGGACATATTTACTCCAATTTCTTAACCCAGGGCCCAAATCCTCCTTTCCTCAGTCTGATCGTCTCCGGTGGACACACCAGCTTGGTCCTGGTTAAAGACCATGGCAAATACGAGCTTCTGGGAGCTACTCGGGACGATGCCGCCGGTGAGGCTTATGACAAGGTGGGAAAACTCCTCGGCCTGGGATATCCAGGCGGTCCGGCCATTGACAGATTAGCTCAAAAGGGAGATAGCCAAAAAATAAGATTCCCCCGTCCTTATTTACCCCATTCTTTTGATTTCAGTTTCAGTGGACTGAAGACAGCCGTCCTCTATTACTTAAAGGGGGACAGCGCCCATTTTTTAGAAGGTAAGAAAGGGGACACATATCATAAGAAGGGGGACAGATACCCTTCTTTTTGCAACAGCTTGAAAAAAGGGAAGAGTTCTATTTTGTCTGGCAGGTCTTTAAGCAGACAAGGAGCATTGCCAGTTAATGAAGTGGCTGATATTGCCGCTAGCTTTCAAGCGGCTGTGGTCGATGTCTTGGTGAAGAAGAGCTTAAGTGCAGTCAAGAAGACAAAGGTAAAAAAACTGGTGGTAGGAGGGGGCGTAGCGGCCAATACCACTTTAAGAAGGAGACTGAAAGAAGAGGCAGCAGAAGCAGGAATAAAGGTCTATATTCCTCCTCGGCATCTATCTACCGATAACGCGGCCATGATTGCCTCGGCTGGATATTATCGCTTCCAACAGGGATGCCGGAGTGATCCCCTCACCTTAAATGCAACTGCTAACCTAAAGCTCTCCTAAGAGAGCATATCCGATATTGGCCGCATGGGAATTTATCCGTTTCAGGTTATCTATCACATCTAAGTGAATGGTGCTTGTCTCCATGGTCTCAGGTAAGGCCTTGCCTAAGCGGCTGAGATGAGCCCGTCGCAGCTCCCTCTCCATCCGATTTATCTCCATCTTGGAGTCAATAACCTTCTTGGCCAGGCTGAGGTCACTCATGGTAAGAGCATTGATGGCCATCTCTAAGTTGGACATTACCTTCCTATGCATCCTCTCCAGTTCTATGCTTCCCTCTATGGAGAAGGAAAGGTCCTTATCTATCTTCTTTTGAGCTAACTCTAAGAGATTATTGACCAGGTCACCGATGTGCTCTAAATCATTAGCAATATAAAGGAGACTTATTCCCCGGCGGGATTCTTCATCACTCAGCCTCCTTTGAGAGAGCCGGGTGAGATATCCGGTAGTCTCCCGGCTCAAAGAATCCACCATCCTTTCTCTTCCCCTTAACTTTTCCAGTGTCCTTTCATCGTTCTCAAGAAGAACCATTAAACTCTCCCTAACCATCTCCAGGCTGATGTCGGCTATCCTTAGAACCTCCTTAGCCGCCTGGCTGAGAGCCAGGGCTGGCATATTACGGGGAGCACTAAATAGTTCCCATTTTACACCGGCCCGTAGTATCAGACAGGAATCTCTGAAATGTGAACTATTTTATGCCCTCATTAATATCTAACACTTTTTCGTCTAAGTACTTGATCAATTCTCCCTCTGGTCTTGCCGGAATTAACCTCTTAATGCAGTTAGCCATAATCAGGACAAAGGGTAAGAATAAGAGCGTGTTTATGACGTTGAATAGGGTATGAGCATTAGCTATCTGACGACCTATACTCTCAGAAGTGCCTTCAACAAATTTCCCAAAGGGGGAGAGGAGAGGGAGGAAGATGAGCACTCCTACCACCTTAAATAAGAGATGAGCCAGGGCTACCTGTTTTCCTTCCCGCGAAGTTCCCATGCTGGCTAAAAGGGCAGTAGCACAGGTTCCAATGTTAGCCCCCAGGATTATGGGAATAGCTCCTCTCATGGTAAGTAGCCCCTGCCGGCTAAGACAAAGGTCAGCCCCAGGGTAGCGGCACTGGACTGGATAACTGCGGTAAAAGCGGCGGCAGTTAAGATTCCCAGTAAAGGCGATTTCTCAAAGCTGAGAAGTGCCTGGGTAAAACCGGGATGGGTCCTGAGAGGATGGCAAGCAGTGGACATCACTCCCATGCCCAAGAAGATGAAACCGAATCCTAAGATAACCTGGCCTGCATATCTAATTCTCCGGCACTCCTTGGCCAGGGTCATTATGAAACCTAAGGCAATGCCCAGAGGGGCATAGTCAGTTATCTTGAAAGCAATCAATTGAACGGTCAGAGTAGTTCCAATATCAGCTCCTAATATCACTGCGATTGTCTGTCGCAGTTCCATGAGGGCAGCATTGGCAAAGCTGACCAGCATGACGGTGGTGGCACTGGAACTCTGGGTAGCTATCGTGGCCAGAAGACCAATAATCACGCCAAGAAAACGATTTTTGGTTAATAGACCAAGAATAGCCCTGAGGCGTCCGCCGGCTATCTTCTGTAGTCCCTCAGCGGCCAGGTGCATTCCATAGATGAAAATGGCCAGGCCGCCAATTAATCCGAAACTTAATAGACTTATTTCTCTTGCGCTCATTAGCCCGCTTTATTCATACCCTCTTGAAATTGGAACAGCCCCGAGAAATTCGTTAGAATTTCCGGGATAAAGTCCCTGGAATCGCTTTGCGATTCCTAGGGAGGTGGATTACTTTAAGTAATCCAGGTTAGCAATTCTCCAGCTTCATTAGGATAACATAACCCTGTCTAACACTTAAGAAATTTATTGTTGCATTCTATTTCAACCATGCTATAATGTGTCGAGAAGAAGGTGATGTATCTATGAAAGTTATAGGTGGAATCCTGGGGCGGTCTCCCTCCGGGCCCATCCATGAACACATGATGAAAGTGAATGACTGTCTGAAGCTGTTAAAGCCACTGATGAAAGAGTTTACCGAGGAGGATTATAGTAAGGTTAAAGATCACTCCAGCGAGATCTCAAAATTAGAGCACCAGGCGGACAGGATAAAAAGGGCAATTCGGGATAGTCTATCCAAGAGCCTCTTCGGTTCCATTGAGAGAGCAGATATTTTAGCTTACTTGAAAGAGCAGGATAGAATTGCTGATTCCTGTGAAGATGTGGCCAAATTAGTGGAGATGCGCCAGACGAAGTTGCCCGAGACCTTGAAGAAAGGTCTATTGAAGCTTACTGACAAGGTAATGGAGGCTGTAGAGGCAGCAAGGTCAGCTACTGCCCAATTGAAGTCGTTGGAGAAAAGCTCTTACGCCAGGAGCGAACTGGACAAGGTCTTGAAATCATTAGACCTGGCCGCCAAGAGGGAATGGGAGGCGGATGGAATACAACTTGATTTCGCCAAAAAATTATTTCAGACAGAGAAGGAAATAGATGCCATCACTGTATTCTTCTTAATAAACATATCCAGGCAGGTGGGGGTAATTGCTGACCACGCTGAGAACGTGGGAGATATCTTGAGGAGAATGATCGTCAGGAGATAAAAGTGTAGCTGAATAACCATGAACATCCAATGACCGAAACTTTTCATTACATTTTTTGGAGAAGAATGAATGAGAATTGCATACTTTGACTGTTTTTCGGGAATAAGTGGTGATATGATTTTAGGGGCATTGATTGATGCCGGCTTGAAGATTAAGGTTCTCCAGGAGGAACTTAAAAAATTGGGCCTGAGAGGATATCAAATTAAAGCAGGAAAAGTGAAGAGGCAGAACTTAGCCGGGAGGCAGTTCAGCGTGGAAGTGGCCAAAGCCGAGATAAAAGAGCGGAACTTAAGCGAAATTCTCAGCCTCCTTCAGAAAAGCCGCCTGGCTAGGGATATAAAGGAGAGAAGTCAGGATACCTTTAAAAGGTTAGGGGAGGCCGAGGACAGGGTTCACCGGATGAAGGGGGGAGAGAGCCATTTTCATGAAGTGGGAGCCATTGATTCCATAATAGATGTTGTGGGAGCAGTGATTGGACTGAAGATACTAAGAGTGGAAAAGGTATATAGCTCTCCCTTATCCCTGGGAAGAGGATGGGTGGAAGTAGAGGGAGGTAGATTGCCAGTGCCAGTCCCGGCTACCCTGGAGTTAGTGAAAAATATTCCCGTTTCATTTTCGGATGAGAACCATGAATTGGTTACTCCAACGGGGGCGGCTATTATCACTACCGTAGCTGAAAACTTTGGTGAAGTTCCTCCCTTGAAGATACAATCCATTGGCTATGGAGCCGGCCGGAGACGCTTATCCAGCCGTCCTAATTTGTTAAGAGTGCTCATTGGACAGTCCATCATTGATTATGAACGAGATGAGGTGGTAGTGATAGAATCAAACGTTGATGATATGAATCCCCAGATCTACGATTATCTTCAGGAGAGATTGTTTGAGGCGGGAGCTCTGGATGTCTTCTTGACCTCGGCGTGGATGAAGAAGAGCCGGCCAGGCATCCTTTTTACTATCTTGGCGGAGAAAGCCAAGGTGGAAGATTTAGTCAACATTATATTCACAGAGACGCCCTCCCTGGGTCTAAGAACCTACCCGGTCAGGCGCTACAAGCTCCCTCGCAGAATAAAAGAGGTGAGGACAAAGTATGGGAAAATTAAAGTGAAGATAGCTAAAATTGGTGAGATCATAAAGCAAGTTTCTCCTGAATATGAGGATTGTAAGAAGATAGCTAAAAAGAAGGGAATTTCTTTCCAGACAGTCTATGAGGAAGCAAAGAAAAAAGGGGAGATTTTACAGGAAAGTATAAACTTTCCTGGATTAGGGGGTACGGGGGAAACAATCTGGTTTCCTCCATGGGGTGACAGGCGAGTCCGAAGGACACGCCGCCCGAGGGGCGGAGCCCCTTAGGGAAGGAAATGAGGAGTGACGAATTTTCTTATGCAGGGAGTCATTGACCGAATTGAGGAAGCTATAGCCGTAATTCAACTGAGAGAGGGAGGGGAGATTTTTTTCCCGTTGATCAACTTCCTGAAGGTAGCTCCGAGGGAAGTGTGGTGAAAATCGCTATTAAGTTGGATGAAAAAGCTACCACGGAAAGAAAAGAGGCTATCAGAAGAAGGCAGCAGCGACTGAAGACTGGTTAGGAGATTCACATTTTCTGTTTTATAGTGCGGATGTAACAGTGGGTGCCGAAAGTTCTAAACTTCTTCTTGAGCTCCTCTAACTTCTTCTCTAACTCATCTGGTTTTACCTCATATTTCTTAAGAAAGACCTCCTTTACGGCCTCCTTAATTTTGGCAGCGGCCATAACTGGATTACATCCCTCTAAATCCTTAAAATCGAGTGTAGCTAAGTTACCAAATCGGCAGACTTTATTCTCTTCGTCCACAGTCAAATCTAAAGCCTCTATCTCTTTTTCTATCAATGATATAGGGGATTCTACCTGAACTTCTTCCATAACCTCCGGAGCTGCTTCCCCGGCTGGGGGTGAAGGAGGAGGGGGTGGCGGCATGGCCGCAGGCTCTGCCTTGATTTCGGGCTGTGGCATAACTGCCACCGCTGGCTCAACTTTGGGCTTTTCCTCAGGAACTTTGACCTCTGGCTGCTCTTTCTTGCGAGCTCGCTTTATCTTCAGTCCTTCCCGAATTATTTCCGCTAACTTTAGCATCTTCACCCCCCTATATCCTTGACCACTGCCTGGATGAGCTCTTCATCTATCCTTTCTGTTTTTCGGCCAAATCCAGTAAGAAGACTCATATCACCTATCTGGTTTATCCTCCTGGGAATGCCTCCACTGCCTTCATGGATGGCTTTGATGGCCTCCTCAGTGAAGATCTCTTTTTCAGCCCCAGCCACTTCCAGCCGATGCTTAATGTAATTTTGGCTATCCTCTTCACCCATTCTATCCAAGTAACATTTAATGGCTATCCTCTGCTCCAGAGGCTTCAGGTTATCTACTTCAGTGCGAAGCTCCGGTTGGCCGAAGAGGAGCAGGGTAAGCAGGAATCTATCCTTCAGTTGAAAATTGAGAAGCAGCCTCAGTTGTTCAAAGATCTCCCTGGATTCAATTCCATGAGCTTCATCTATGATAACTACGGTATCCTTTCCATCATTCAGGTTATTAATTAAGGTCTCTTTGATAACTTGGAGGAGGAAGTCAGCTAGGACTTCGGTCTTCTTCCTGGGTAAATCAGTTACCCCCAAATTATAAGCAATAGCCCTTAGAAGCTCTACTGGCTCAAGCTGGAGATTGGTCAGGAAGGCAACTCTGAATTTAGCCTTGTCCAATTTGTCTAAGAGGGCATATCCAAGAAGGGTCTTCCCGCACCCGAATACTCCAGTGAGCATGGCGGCGCCTTTTCTTTCCTCCACTGCATAAAGAAGCCTCATCAATGCTTCCTCGTGCTGCTCAGAACGGTAAAGGAAGCGAGGGTCAGGAGTATTCTCAAATGGCTTTTCCTTCAGTCCCCAGTATTCTTCATACACAGCCTACATTATACAACCCTTTTCCCGCTTTGGCAATTATTAGGGACCGGAAGCTGAAAAACCGAATCGATTTTTTTAGCTTGTCGTCGGGGGAGTCAAACTCAGTGCTTGCAAAGCAGCACTGCT
>JAJOKU010000106.1 GCA_021129695.1 candidate division NPL-UPA2 bacterium | reverse complement strand
AGACAAGCACTTAAATGAGAAAATGCTCTATACTTTACTATACTTCAAGAAAAAACCTAGCTGACCTTAAACCAGAAGAGGTTCATTTCAGCAATGAGAGGAGCCAGGTAGATAGTGTGTTTTTTTGATGTAATCTTGACCCCAGTTTTAATCTAATTTTGACCGCCATTGGCCTTTTGCTGAGCATCCGCCTGCGCGGGAGTATTTTTTGAAGTTTCACCCTTTCACGAGGTTAAGCACATTCTCCTTTGAAAATACATTTAGATCAGAGGGATTTTCAAGAAAGTTCTCAGCATCCTGTTTTACTTTTTTCCAGTCTGTTTTCTCCACAACGGTGTATAGAGATTTGCGCCAGTTTTTTTCGGAAGGGATTTCTTTTTTCCAGCCTGTTTGCAAAAGCCCGTTCTTGAGCAATGTGATATTTGGAGATAAATCCTTCCAGCGGGAAAGATACCAGCCGATATCAAAAAAATCACGCCCCTTTGTATATTTTCGATTTAGAAGAGCGTTCAATTTGCCGGCAAAAAGTGAGCCAAGGTCATACGACAGAAAGGAAATGGGGAAATATTTATTAACAATATGGGTCTTCAGGACCGCTCCCTCCGGGGGGTTGGTGTCAATCTCAATTTTGATTGACAACTTCTGATCTTTCAGGGGTGAAATCCCGGCTTCGTACATTAGTCCTCTAAATTTGAAAAAAGCATGCTGAACGGTTTTCTTATCGTTATAAGAAACAGAAATATCATATCCGGCCAGGGCAAATTCCTGTTTTACCTTTTTAATAATATCGATAAAGGAATACTCAATTTTTCTGGTGATAGAAAAATCCAAATCTTCTGAAAAACGTGGTAACTCGTGTAAGAATCTTAACGCAGTTCCGCCTAAGAATGCGGTCGAGCGAAATATGCCTTCATCATATAAGACCTTCAGGGCGTAAGCCTGAAGGTATTCGCGCATAATATTCAATTTTGCGTTAAAATGGGTATGTTTAGAAGCTAATTCTAAGACATAATCCTTCACAATGTTTTTTCCTCTTTTTTGCGAATATTAATGAATTCTTTAATCATTTCGGCGGTGCGTAAGATATTAGGTTTATCAAATCTTTTGCCATGCTGTAATAGTTTATCGAGGTTAATTCTTTCAAAATTCTGTAACCTCAGTTCCTCAAGATATTCAAACGAGACTTTTGGTGCTTTTAGATAAGAGAGATCTAACAACGCCTTTTCAGGTGAGGCAATAAAGGCAGTCTGTTTATTTACGGTTACTGAACCGTAGCCCCAGAAAAGAGAATTCTTGAGATGCCTGTAATCAAAAATCCCGGCTTCAGAAACGAACTTTCCGGGCCGCTTGGTAGTAACCGATGTCCAAACCGGCACAGCTTCTGGAATCAGGCCATGATATTCAAGTGCCTTTTCCAGGCTTAAATATGAAGGCTTTTTTAGAACTGAGGCAAGATGTGGTCCGTAAACATCAACTTTACGATAAGACGCGCCTAAGAGGTAAATGCCCTTTTTGACCTGGATGAGCTTACCCGTTTTATGCCAGCGGCTGATCTGTACTTTAACCGGTCTGGAATCAGACACGCCTGCAAGCAAAATCTCAGCATCAATAACCGGCAGGTTCCCTACAAGTCTAATAAATTCTTCCCATCTCATGGCAATATTTTATCATATTTGATAACATAAAGCAATATAAAATTTGGGATTTGTGATTTGGTCTCTTTTCCAGGCGAAAGAGGAAATTTTCATTTCAGCAATGCGAGGAGCAAGGTAGCCAGGCCAAAGTAGATGAGGAGCCCGGTAATGTCGTTGGCGGTAGTGACGAATGGGCCGGCGGCCACAGCTGGATCTATATTAAGCCGTTTGAGGGTGAGGGGGGCTAAGGTTCCGGCAATAGCCGCTACCGTGATAGCCACAAACATTGACACGGCTACAATCAGACCTAAAAACGGCTCTTCCCGCCACAGGTGAGCTACCGTTCCCACCACCAGCCCGCAGGCCAGACCCATTAAGGCTCCAATACGAATCTCCCTGAATAGGATCTTCCAAAGATGGGCTAAATTAATACGGCCAGTAGCCAATCCACGCACCACGATTGTGGAAGATTGAACCCCAATATTCCCCCCCCATGTCCATAATGACTGGAATAAAGAGTAGAAGAGCAATTAGTATCTGCGGCTCGATAACACCTTCGAAGAACTTAATTATAAAGGCACAGAACATGGTTCCTGCGAGAGTGGTAATTAGCCAGGGAAGCCTCAACCGGGTCGCCCGAAAGATACCGCGGTTAAGAAGTTCTTCCTCACCAATTCCAGCCATTCTATAGATATCCTCACTGGCTTCCTCCTCAACCACATCCAGGATATCATCCACGGTCACCCTTCCTACTAAAGTATTGGTGATGTCTACCACCGGTATAGCCCGCAGATTGTACTTCCTGGCTAAATTGGCCACTTCCTCCTGGTCCACATCCGTGGTCACCCGGATGACCTCGCTGTCCATGATCTCCTTGAGTTGAGCCTGGGCCGGGGCAGTGATAAGCTCCCTCAGGGAAAGCACTCCCATTAAGTGCCCTTCCCCATCTACCACATATGTATAGGATATGGCTTCTATGTCGCTACGGCGCAATCTCTCTATGGCCTCTTCAACGGTCATCTCCCCGGCAAGAGCGAAGAAGTCCGCGGTCATTATCCCCCCGGCGCTCTCCTCATCATATTTCAAGAGCTGCCTGAGGTCCTCAGCCTTCTCCTTCTTCATTAAGCTAAGAACCCTGGTAGTCCGAGCTTCTGGTAACTCTCCTAATATGTCGGCGGCATTATCAGAGGGCATGGCTTCTAAGATTTGGGACAATTGAGAATCCGGTAGCGTCTGGAGCAAATCTCTTTCCAGCGGTAGGTCCATCTCCGGTAGGACTAAAGCCGCCTTCTCTGGCTCCAGAGAATTAATGACTCTGGCTCTTTCCTCTACTTCCAGGCAATTGAGGATTCCGGCTAAGTCGGCTGGATGGAGATTTCTGATCAGTCTCGTGAACCCCTGGCTATCTTCTCTACCCAACTGACCCTTAATAATAGAAAGCCTTCTCTGGATCTTTCTCCTCATTTAATCTCCTTCTGGTACAGGAAGTCCATACGCGCAGCCACCAATTATCATTTGAAAGTTGACATTTCGACATTTCTGGTGGCCCCTTTCCATTGAGACCATAATAGCACATGCCACAAATATTATCAAGTTTTAAATGATAATTCATAAAATCCATACTTTTTAGATTAAATACCGTCGTCATATTGCCCCATTTTATTCAATACGCATCTGGATTTCCTGTGGTAAGAAGGAATAACCGTTCCCCCCGAAATGAGTAGTTTCAACCCTTCCTCTACTGTCATCTTCAGGGGAATAGTGTCCTTCTCGGGGACTAAGATGAGTAGGCCAGAGGTGGGATTTGGAGTAGTGGGAACGAAGACGCTTAACATCTTCTCTCCCGTCTTCTCTTTAATCTCCTCTCCACCTTCTCCAGAAACCAATCCCAGGATATAGAGCCCGACTCGGGGGTACTGGAAAAGAACCACCCGGCTGAAGCCCGTTCGCCTCTCTCCCAGGAAGGCTTGACTCATCTGCTGGAGAGCCCCATAAATTCGGTTTACTAAGGGAATTCTGTTCAGCAGCTTCTCCCACAGACCGATAAGTTTGCGGCCGACGATGTTTCTAGCGAACATGCCGATGAGCATCATCAGGATAAGAATAGCTAAAATGGCAATGCCTTTCCAGAGATAAGGCTGTTCCTGCTGGAAGATTTTTTCCAGACGGCTGGGGAGCAGAACTTTTATTAGTCTGTCGAGCCATCTGACAATGATGCTCACAATCCATACAGTTACTCCCAGCGGAATCACCACCATGAGTCCAGCAATGAAATTGTTCCGCAGCCTGGTAGTGATCTTAGTCCTCATTGTGCCTCCTTTAGTTTTATCTTCACTTTAATTGCTCTCCTCCTATCTGCCTCAACCACGGTGATCTTGGTGCCCTGATAAATTAGCTCTTCTCCCACCTTAGGAACCCGCCCTAAGCGATCAACTACAAATCCAGCTACTGTCTCCACCCCTTCTTCCTCTGGGAGTTTGATGCCTAAGCACTCATTAACCTCACCGATGTCTGTCTTGCCATCCACTAAGGCTATCCCTTCCTCCAGGATTTCAATCCTTTCCTTGTCCTTATCATATTCATCTTCTATCTCACCGACAATTTCCTCGAGTAAATCTTCTAAGGTGACTAAACCAGCCGTCCCTCCATATTCATCCACAACCATGGCTAAATGTATCCTCTGCTTCTGAAACTCCCGCAGGAGTTCATTCACCTTCTTCGTCTCCGGGATGAAGTAGGCAGGGCGGATCAAATCCTTTACTTTCAATTTTGCCCGGCTACTTTCCTCCCAGAGATTTAGAAGGTCTTTAGCGTAGAGGATGCCGATGATGTTATCAATTCTTCTCTCAAAGACGGGGATGCGAGAGTGTCCAGCTCCCAGTAGCAATTTAAGAATATCATCTAAATCCTGATTAGCTTCAATGGTGACCATATCTGATCGAGGGACCATTACCTCCTGGACCTTAGTATCTCCAAATTTGAAGATACTGTCAATCATCTCCTTCTCTTCTTCCTCTAAAACTCCTTCCTCCTCCCCTAAACTAATCATCCTCTTTATCTCCTCTTCGGTCATAAACGGTCGCGCCTTAGTTTTCCTGCCTCCGGGAACCACAAAGACTAGCAGACCAATCAGAGGAGAAAGAGCACGAGAGAGTAAGTTGAGGGAGCTGATGGTTCTTAAAGCTATCCTTTCTGCATTTTGACGGGCATAGGTCTTAGGGGTTATCTCTCCGAAGACCAAAATGAGAAGGACAACCACAGCGGTAGAGATAGCTCCTACCTTACCAGCCGCAGTACTACCGAAAAAATGTAAAAGAACAAAGGTAAAAAGAATTGAGAAAGCTACATTGACAATGTTATTGCCGACTAAGATGGTAGCTAACAGTCTGCTCGGATCCCCCAGCCAGGAAGAGAGAAGCTCCGCCCTCCTTCCCTCCTTCTCTATTAAACTCTTCATCTTCAGTTTGCCCAGGGAAGTAAGAGCCGTCTCGCAAGCAGAGAAATAGGCAGAAAGTAGAAGGAGCGCAGCCAGGCCGATGAGTTGGCTAACTAATAACATAAAGCCTCTTTTAAGATTTCCTCCTGTCTGGCTTCCATCCTCTTTTTGTCTTCGCCTCGGACATCATCATATCCTAAGAGGTGGAGCACTCCATGAATAGTTAGCCGTGCCAGTTCCCTATCCAGACTCTCTCCAAACTGCTCTGCCTGCTCCTCAACCCTCTCGGCCGATATGACCACATCTCCTAAAAGGTGAGGATTAAGAGAAGAAAATTCTCCCTCCCCCATGGCGAAGGCCAGGACATCAGTAGCCTGGTCAAGATGGCGGTATTTCTGGTTGAGACTGCGGATATAATCATCGGTGACCAAGATAATACTTACCTCAGCCTGAGAGCGATTCTCTCCTCTTAACGTTTCTCTTGCTGCTCGCCTGATTGTTCTTAGGCTTACTTTGACTTCGCTTTGAAGATTTCTCGCCTTTATTTTCACTCCAGCTCTCCTTCTTCGGATAATCTACCCGAGTATGGAACATGCTGATCAGGATGCGAGTAAAGGTTTCTGAAATCTGCTGAAGGTCGCGTAGGGTCAGATCAGACTTATCTAATTGGTAATCGGTCAATTTATCATTAATGACCTCTCTTACCAAATTCTTAATCCGGCTGGGAGGAGGATTGGATAGGCTGCGGGAAGCCGCCTCCACCGAATCAGCTAACATGACGATAGCTGCCTCCTTGGTCTGGGGTTTGGGACCAGGATAACGAAAGTCATCCTCCTTAACGATCTTATGCTCATCTCCATCTACCGCCCGCTGATAGAAGAAAGAGACCAGGGTTGTCCCATGATGTTGGCGGACGATGTCTACGATGGCCTCGGGAAGCTTGTTTTTGTAAGCTAAGTCTACTCCCTCTTTCACATGGGAAACGAGAATGAGACTGGACATGCTTGGATTTAATTTTTTGTGTTTATCCTTCTGTATAGTAGAAGCCAGCATGCGGTTTTCGGTGAAGTATGAGGCTTTCTTTATCTTACCAATATCATGGTAGTAGGAACCTACTTTGGTTAAGAGCGGATTGGCTCCAATGGCCTGTGCCGCAGATTCAGCTAAATTGGCCACGGATAAGCTGGACTGATAGGTCCCGGGAGCCTGGCTCTTCAACTTCTCTAAGATGGGTTGATTGAGATCTAATAACTCCAGTAGCTTAATATCGGTGGTAATCTTAAAGAGATATTCAAAGATGGGCAGCAACCCGGTGACGGCCACACCCGAGACGGCGCCATTCACTACTGCCCATAGACAGACATTGGTAATCGGTTCCTGGGGAGAAAATCCCAAGAGGCGAAATCCAAGGATGGTAACCAGATTGGCAAGACTGACCAGAACTCCAGCCTTGATTAAATCTGTCCTCCTCCTAACACGAGCCACGCTGAATAGCCCGACCATCCCTCCCGCCAAGGCTACCACCATGTAGTCCAGCCTGTATCCGGTCAATACCCCAACGAATATGCCTAAGATAACAGTTACCACTACTCCTAATCTGGCCTCTACCAGCATAGCCACCAGCATGGGAGCAATGGCTACCGGTATGAGGTAACCAGATAGCTCGTAGCCCACAATGAGCTTGGCCAGAAGAGCCACTCCCATAACTACCAGACCGAGAAGGAAGAGTGTGCGGCTTTGGGCCAGAACCTGGGAGTGATAGTTGTGCAGATAAATACCGACGATAAAGAAGAGGATCAGAATTAGGATGGAGATTCCACCTATGCCTGATATCCATTTTTCGGGAGAAATCCGGATAGCTTCTGGGGTCACTATCCACACTGAGAGGAAATAGAAGAAGAGAGCCAGGCACCATTTTAAATTTAAAATCCGAGTCCTCTTCAGAAGATTGAACTTAGGAGTTAACTTCCGCTTTACCCTGTGGATAATCTCTGTGAAAAATTTTTTCTCAACAAGAACCTTTCTCACAGGCCTTGATTACCTCCTGAACCAATTCGTGTCTAACCTGGATTACTTAAAGTAATCCACCTCCCTAGCCCCCACTGCTTCGCTTTGCCCCGTGAAATGCAAAGCATTTCCGGGACTCAGTCCTTGAAATCGCATTCGCGATTTCTAAGGGCGAAGCAAAGCGTTGGGGGCAGAGACTTTATCCCGGAAATTCTAACGAATTTCTCGGGGCAAATGGCCGTATAATTAAAACGCTTAGCGTTTTAATTAAAGCCTGCGGGGTAGCCCACTCTGCTCCCATTTCAAGGAGGTATGAATAAAGCGGGCTAA
>JAJOKU010000140.1 GCA_021129695.1 candidate division NPL-UPA2 bacterium | reverse complement strand
ACTTCCACATTTTCATCCCTCCGCCTCTGCGTGGCTAGTTATTAAATCGCCTTTTATACTGCAATGTTTGCAGTATAATCCGATTTTAGCAAACGGCCTTGTGGATGTTCTTTACGCTAAGGCTTCGAAGGATTATCCTTTATTATATCACATTTGGTAAAAATTCGATTAGGTGTTATCCCCACCAATTCTTCCATCTTTTCTCTTATATCCTTGCTCCTTAGCAATGATTCGCCGACCAGGATAGCGTCTATCTTCTCCTTAGCTAGTAGTTGCACATCCTCCCGGCTTTGAATACCACTTTGAGCTACGATTATCTTATCAGCTGGAATTAATTTTCTGAGGTGCTGGGTAGTAAAAAGGTCAATTTGAAAGGTGCTAAGGTCCCGATTGTTTATTCCAATAATTTCAGCCGGGGTCTCTAAGACCCTTTCCAGCTCCTCCTCATTATGTACCTCTACTATACAGTCCATTCCTAAATCATGGCTCAAGGACAAAAATTTAGTCATCTCCTCCTTAGACAGGATAGAAGCGATGAGGAGTAAGGCATCTGCCCCATATGTCCGTGATTCATAAATTTGATATTCATCAATAATGAAATCTTTTCGAAGCAGTGGCACCGAGACAACCTCCCTCACTTGCGACAAAAAATCTATATGCCCCCGGAAAAACTTCTCATCGGTCAATATAGAGATAGCCGTGGCTCCCGCCTCCTGGTAAACTTTAGCGATCTTCACCGGGTCAAAATCCTTCCTGATCAGGCCCGCAGAAGGAGAGGCTCTCTTAATCTCAGCAATTAGATTAACTTTATCTGATTTAGATATGGCTTCCTTAAAAGAACGGCTCTGGGGAGCATCGGATAATTTAGACTTAAGATCGGCTAAACCAAGCTTCTTCTTTTTCGCCTCGACCTCAATCCTCTTGTGTTTAAGGATCTCCTCAAGAAAGTTCGTCACTTCGCCCGTCATTTCCTTGTTTCCTGGGCACTGGTTAACTGAATTAACTTTTCCAGTTTTTCAAGGGCCTTACCCGAATCAATGGATTGGGCTGCTTTTTCCACTCCTTCAGATAAATCCCTGGCCTTTCCCCCAGCCACGATGGCTGCTGAGGCATTGAGGAGGACGATTTCCCGTCGGTGGCCAGCCTGTCCTTCAAGAACACCGCGGGTGATTTCTACATTCTCCCCGGTGTCTCCGCCCTTCAAATCTTCCATCCGGCATCTCTTGAGACCGAATTCCTCAGGCTTAATGTGGTAATTCCTGACTTCGCCTCCTACCAGTTCCGATACCTTCGTCTCAGCAGTGAGGGTGATCTCATCCAGGCCGTCCATTCCGTGAACGACGAAGGCATGCCTGCTTCCCAGATTCTTCAAAACCCCGGCTAAAGTCTCAGTAAGCTGACCTGCATAGACTCCTAAGACCTGAGCCTGAGCACCAGCCGGATTGGTGAGGGGGCCGAGGATATTGAAGATGGTTCTGATGCCAATCTCCCGGCGGGGACCAATGGCATACTTCATGGCCCCATGAAGAAGCGGTGCAAACAGGAATCCAATCCCCACCTTCTCCAAACATTCTTCCACTTTCTCTACTCCTGCTTCTATATTCACCCCGAAGGCCTTAAGCAAGTCGGCACTGCCACAGCGGCTAGATACACTGCGGTTGCCGTGTTTGGCTACTGCCAAGCCAGCCCCAGCGACTACAAAGGCAGCTGTAGTAGAAATGTTAAATGTATGTAATCCGTCCCCACCCGTCCCGCAGGTATCCACAAGCATCTCCTGCCTTGTCTTTACTGGAGTTACCTTCTCCCTCATTACCCGGGCAGACCCGGTAATCTCCTCCACCGTCTCCCCTTTAAGACGCAGGGCAGTCAGGAAGCAGGCAATCTGAGCCGGCGTTGCCTCCCCTCCCATGATCTCATTCATTACTCCAGTTGCTTCCCCCTCCGTCAGGTCTTTTTGATCAATCACCTTACTTATTGCCTCTTTAATCACCCTTACCTCCTTATTCCAATCCTCGCTCGGCAAGTTCGATCGCCTTCAGCATTGCCCTGGCCTTGTTCCTCGTCTCCTCATACTCCTTCTGCGGCTTGGAATCGGCTACAATTCCGGCTCCCGCCTGGATATAGGCAGTATCATCCTTAATGGTCATAGCTCTGATATTAATACAGGTATCTAAATTTCCAGAGAAACTGAAATAGCCAACGGCTCCCGCATAAGGGCCTCTTCTCACGGGCTCAAGTTCCTCTATTATCTCCATGGCTCTCACCTTGGGAGCTCCGGCCACCGTCCCGGCCGGAAAGCATGCCCTGAGCACATCGAATTGGTCCTTTCCCCTCCTCAGTTTACCAACTACATTCGAGACTATATGCATGACGTGTGAATACTTCTCAATAACCATCAGTTCATCAACCTTCACCGTGCTGTAATTGCAGACCCTACCCACATCGTTACGGCCCAAATCTACCAGCATGATGTGTTCGGCTCTCTCCTTGGGATCTCGTAGCAGTTCCCTGCTCAGGGCTTCATCTGCCTGCTCGTTGCGACTCCTTGGCCTGGTTCCAGCAATTGGCCTCAAGGTAACTACTCCTCCCTCTACTCTCACCATAACCTCAGGTGAAGAACCGACAATCTTCAGGTCACCATATTTCAGGAAGTACATATACGGAGAGGGATTGATTGAGCGCAGGGCCCGATAGATACTGAAAGCATCAGCCCTTATCCCTCTCTGCCACCTCTGAGAGAGAACAACCTGAATTATATCTCCCCTCCTTATATAATCCTTTGCCTTCCTCACACTTTTCAGGAACTCAGTTTTGGTGAAGTTGGATTTCAACTGTAACATGGTCCGCTTGGGACGGAGGCTGGGGGTTAACCTGGGAGCCCTTCTGAGCCTGGCTATGGTCCGGTCCATCCTCTTGATGGCAGACCGGTAAGCATCATCCACATCGTCTTCGATGAAAGCGCAGGAGACCACCTTGATAGTATGGCTGACATGGTCGAATATGAGCAGAAAGGAGCTGAGGATAAAGATACTATCTGGCAGGCCGAGGTCGTCTGGGTTCTGCGCTGGCAATCTTTCGAAGAAGCGAACCATATCGTATCCCATATAACCCACTGCTCCGCCGTAGAATCGGGGAAGCCCCCCCGGGTCAACTACTCTGTACATTGACATGATTCCCTTCAGAACTTCGAGAGGGTCACTCTTAGCTATCACCTTCTCCTTGCGCCTGCCCCTTCGTATCTCCACCTCTTGACCCCTGCTCTTAAATACCAACACCGGATCGCCTCCCAGGAAGGAGTATTGGGCCAACTTCTCCCCTCCCTCCACACTCTCCAGGAGAAATACATAACGGCTATCGGCCATCTTCTGGAGGGCGGAGACCGGGGTCTCCATATCAGCCAGTATCTCCTTATAGACAGGAATCAAATTTCCCTTCTTGGCTAAACGGCGGAACTCTTTTAGGTTGGGACAATACCGGCCTTTGGCCAGTACTGCCTTACGGCACTGCCTGACGGCACTGCTTCGGCTGTGCTTAGGCTGTGTTTCACCGTAGTTCATCCTTCTTGCCTCCTGAGCAGTGCATTCATCCAAGAACCATCATAGCATAAATGGTGGTGTCAAACAAGGCTTTTTTTGACAACGAGATTTTTTTATGGTATAAAGATTAGCAAGTAATAACGATTTGGCATGTGTGAGCAAGAAGGAGGAAATTTATGTCCCGGAAGATAAAGGTGGGAATCATAGGATTGGGAATGGGAAAATTTCATCTTCAAGTCTTAAGGCAGTTGAAGGATGCCCAGGTCCTGGCCATTGCTGATGTAGATGGGAAACTCCTTAAGGAGATCTCAGAAGAGTTTAATACCCCCTATAGCTTCACTGACTATAAAGCACTTCTTGAGCTTCGCGAAATAGATGCAGTCTGCATTGCTACCCCCAATTACCTTCATGCCCCAATGGCCATCGATGCCTTCAAGATGGGTAAACATGTTCTCTGTGAAAAGCCTCTAGCGGCAAATGTTAAAGAGGCAGAGAACATGGTGAGGGAAGCTAAGAAGAATAAGAGATACCTTATGGTTGGCCTCTGCAACCGCTTTCGGCGAGATACCCAATTCCTTAAAGATTTCATCCAGAAGGGAAAGATGGGCAGGATCTACTATGCTCATGGCACCTGGTTCAGAAGAGGGGAGGAAAGTTTATCATCTCTAAATCAAAGGGGATGGTTTGTCCAGAGGGAGAAATCCGGGGGAGGGGTTTTAATAGACCTGGGAGTTCATTTGATTGATTTAGCTCTCTATCTCATGAATTCTCCTGAGGTGCTTTCTGTGAGTGGAGTAGCCTATAATAATTTTGCTTGTAAGATGGGAATGGATGTTGAGGATACCGTAGTTTCCTTCCTAAGGCTTAAGGGTGGAGCTACGCTTCAAATTGAGCTTTCCTGGGCAATAAATGCAGAGAGGAAGGAATGTGTTTCTCTCTCCCTTTTTGGAACAAAGGCTGGAGCAATCATGGAAACATTCTCTTATGAGAGGGCAGAGCCACTAAGAATTTTTACCTCTCGCTCCGACATTGTCCCTAAAATAGACCTGGATAATCTCTGGGGTCAAGCTCTTAGGCTTCAGCATAAGCACTTCCTTGAGTGCATAAGAAAAAGGCGAAAGCCCCAGCCTGATGGAGAGGAGGGATTGAAAATAATGAGAATAATGGAGGCTATTTACAAGTCAGCCAGTAAAGGAGTGGAGGTAAAGTTATGAAGATAGGGTTTTTGACTGCTTGTTTGAGGGGATTGAGTCTGGAGGAGCTGGTTAAATGGGCAAGAGAGCGGGGTTTTCAGGCCTTAGAGGTAGCTTGCTGGCCAAAGATAAGTGGCCGGGACTACTTTGCCAGCCACATTGATGTAGATAAGTTAGAAGCCGAAGAAATCAAAGACCTTTTTAAAAGTAACAATCTGGAAATCTCTTCTTTAGCCTATTATGATAATAATCTTGACCCTGACCTTTCAGAAAGAGAGGCGAAACACAGTCATTTAAAGAAGGTTGTTGACGCTGCCCAAAAGTTAGGAGTGAACTTAGTAGGCACATTCATTGGCCGTGATCCGGGTAAAACTATTGAAGAAAATTTTAAAGAAGTAGCCAAGGTTTTCCCGGATCTGGTAATTTACGCGAGAGAGAAAAATGTTCGCCTGATGATTGAAAATTGCCCTATGCAGGGATGGCAGTTTGAGGGGCTCATCGGTAATATTGCCTATAATCCCCAGACCTGGGATAGGCTTTTTGAAATCCTTCCTGAAGTAGGCTTGAACTTTGACCCCTCCCACCTTTACTGGCAGGGGGTTGATTATCTGGATTGCATAGGAAGGTTTAAAGAACACATATTTCACACCCATGCCAAGGATGCAGAGGTAATTGATAAGGAATACTCTAAAAACGGTATCTTTGGCTCTAACTGGTGGCGGCACCGCATTCCTGGCCTGGGAGGAATAAACTGGGCAGAATTTGTCTCCGCCCTTCAGGAGAATGGTTACGACCAGGTTTTAAGCATTGAACATGAAGACCCTGTCTGGGAAGGTAGTGAAGAGAAGGTTAAGAAAGGTCTTATCCTTGGCCAGAGGCATTTAAGTCAATTTATTGTTTGAGGGAAGAGAACATGATAAAAATTGGTATAATTGGCGCCGGCGCAGTTAGTGAACAGCATCAACTTCCTGGATTTCAGAAGTGTAAGGGCACTCAGGTGACAGCCTTGGCTGATATAAATAAGAAGAGGGCTGAGAAGTTAGCCAGAAGATTTGGCGTGAGGAGTGTCTATGCTGATTGGAAAAAAATGATTCAAAAGGAAGATCTGGATGCAGTAAGCATTGCCACGCCAAATTATCTTCACTGCCAGATGAGTGTTTATGCCTCAAACCGGGGTAGACATGTCCTGGTAGAGAAGCCCATGGCTACCTCTATGAGTGAAGCAAGAAGAATGGTTCAGGCGGCCAGGAAGAATAGAAGAATTCTTATGGTTGAACAGACCCATCGTTTTCATCCTCAGAATCAATTAGCTAAAAGGCTTATCGCCCAGGGCAAAATTGGGAAAGTAAACACAGTAAAAGCGAAGTTTGGAGGTCCTGGTCCAGAATATTGGTCTCCTGAAGGAAAATGGTTTTTTAGTAAGGATGCTTTTGGGGGAGCGATGGCTGATATAGGAATTCACTCCATGGACCTCATTCGTTATCTTACCGGCAAAGAGGTAAAAGAGGTCTTTGCTTACCTTGGGACGCTGGAGAAGAAGATAGAAGTGGATGATAATGGAATCTGCCTCTTCCAGTTTGCTGATGGGACATTCGGAAGTATGGAAGCAAGCTGGACGACAAAGCCTCAGCTGATGGAGACAATTCTTTACGGAGAAAAGGGGACGATGGCAGTGAAGGCCTGGGTAGATGATTTGCTAACCATTAATTTGGCCGGTGGAAAGGTTTTGAGGCCCAGGATTCCCCGGCGCAGTGAAACGGGGAGTCCCTATGAATACTTCGTCCACTGTATTAAAACAGGAGAGGAGCCTTTCATTTCGGGAGAAGAAGGAGGGAAAAGTCTTGAGGTAATTCTTGCCGCCTATAAGTCAGCGGCTACCGGAAGAAAAGTTAGGTTAACTTAGCTTCACCATCGTTCGCTAAGTCATGTGCTTATTGGAGGAGGTCTGAAGATGAAGATTGGCTGCAGTTCCTGGTCGTATCATAAGGTTATGGGAGAAGGAAAATTAGATCAGAAGGGATGGTTAAGAAAGTGTGCAGAAGAACTGGAAATTGATGGGGTTGAATTGCTGGATGCCCATTTCCCAACTACAGATGAAGGCTATCTTAAGGAAATCAAGAAGATGGCTATAGACCTTGGCCTGACCATCTCCTGTGCCTCTGCGAGTAACCATTTTACCCATCCAGAGGAGGAGAAAAAATTGCAGGAGATAGAAAAGGTCAAGAAATGGGTGGACATTGCTTCCTGTTTAGGAGCTCCTATCTTGAGAATCTTTGCCGGGGCAGCTGCAGAATTGGGGAAGACAGGCATCTGGGAAGAAGTAGTTAAGTGCCTTAAGGAATGCGCTTCTTATGGAGAGAATAAAGGAATTGTCCTCGGATTGGAGAATCACGGAGGGTTTAGCGCTCAGGAGGTCTTGAGGATGCTTAAGGATGTTGATTCTCCCTGGCTAAAAATTACCCTGGATACAGGAAATTTCCCTGCTGATCCCTATGGTTCAATTGAAAAAACAGTAAAAGAGGCAGCTATTGTGCACGCTAAATTTTATGAGTTCGACGAAAAAGGGAAAGAAAAAAGACTTGATTATAAAAGAATTATCCCCATCCTTCAAAATGCCCACTTTCGGGGCTATCTTTCCATCGAATACGAAGGTCCAGGGGATGAACTAATCGATGTTCCCAAAGCGGTGAATGAGTTGAAGTATTGCCTCCAAGAAAATTCCTCACTTCGCTCCTCATGACTTTGATTAACGCAAGACTGTGAGTAAAAGCACACACTTT
>JAJOKU010000053.1 GCA_021129695.1 candidate division NPL-UPA2 bacterium | reverse complement strand
TAATTGAAAGGGTTACATTTCTGACATCTAAAAATAATGCGTAACTCGTGTGCCTATATCAAGGGTATCTGTGATATTATGCGGCGGTCGGGGAGGGCGGGGGCTTTGCAATATGTGCCTGAACTTACCTGGATGCTTTTCCTTCGTATTTTTGACGAAAGAGAACAAAGAGAGGTGGAGCAAACCAGCGCAGTAGGAAGAGAATTTACTCCCTCTTTGAAATATCCCTACCGCTGGCGGGATTGGGCAGCGCCTGATGGGAAGAAACGCCAAGAATTACAAAAGGGTACTTTTGGCAGATTTATGCATTTTGTCAGTGAGGACCTTTTGCCAACCCTCAGGAACTTAGAAGATAAGCCAGGCGCCACACCCTGTCAGAAGGTTATTAGTGAAGTGTTTTCTTCCGTTGAAAAGACTGGCATTGATACTGAGCGCAATCTTCTGGATATCCTTGATAAGATCAATGAACTTTCTATAGAACAAGTGGATGATACTCACATGTTTACCCTCTCTCAAATCTACGAGGGGTTACTTCTTAGGATGGGAGAGAAAAACAACGATGGTGGGCAGTTTTTCACACCCAGAGAGGTTATCCGTGCGATGGTATAAAGGTAATTGACCCAAAGATTGGGGATACAGTTTATGACCCGTGCTGTGGGACAGGTAGATTCTTAGCTCAGGCGTATCTACATATGAAAGGAAAGGAAGAGACTGCAGACGATATAGAAACACTTAAAACCAGAACCTTCTATGGCAGGGAAAAGGAAAATCTTGTTTATCCGGTTGCCCTGGCAAATCTTGTGCTTCATGAGATTGATGAACCTCATATCTGGCACGGAAATACACTTACCGGACTTACTATTTACGATGGGCTTTTTCAAGGAGCACCAGCACTCTTTGATGTTGTCCTTACCAATCCTCCCTTCGGAGGAAAGGAGGGCAAAGATGCGCAGACACGATTTGCCTACAAAACAAGGTCAACTCAAGTATTATTTCTCCAGGATGTGATAGATAGCCTTAAACCAGGAGGTAGGTGCGGAATTGTAATGGATGAAGGGGTTCTCTTCCGCACAAATGAGACTGCCTTTGTTCAAACAAAACGGAAACTTCTAAATGAGTGTAATCTCTTTTGCATTGTAAGTCTTCCGCCCAAGGTGTTTGTAAATGCAGGTGCAGCAAGCAAAACTAACCTTCTATTTTTTAACAAGGGCGACCCGACTAAAGAGATATGGTATTACGACTTATCCGACTTCAACATAACCAAAAAGCAGCCTCTCACAGTAGGGCACTTTGAAGAATTCTTTACGCTTTTTGACCCTTCAAGCCTTACACTTTCAGAAGGTGACCGCTCCTGGCGTGTTAGTATGCAAGAGGTGGAAGATAGGAATTTTGACATCAAGGCGGTTAACCCACATCGAAAAGGGAGGGAAGACAATCGGACGCCTCAGGAATTACTCGATGTCATTGAGTCACAGGCAACGGAAATAGCAGATGTTTTAGCGTCGATACGCAAAAAAGGGGGCTGACGGCAGAGTCTGGGGAAATCCTCCCATGGAGATAAAAAGTAACAATATAAGAAATTTCTGTATTATTGCTCATATTGACCACGGTAAGAGCACCCTGGCTGATAGGATTCTTGAATATACCCACACCATTGAGGAGAGAGAGTTTCGCGACCAGGTGCTCGATGATATGGAACTTGAACGGGAGAAGGGTATCACCATAAAGTCGAAGGCAGTAAGGATAAATTATCTTGCCCGGGACAGGAATCAGTATATATTAAATCTTATAGATACTCCAGGGCATGTAGATTTCAGCTACGAGGTATCCAGAAGCTTAGCCGCCTGTGAGGGAGCGGTGCTGGTGGTGGACGCATCGCAGGGCGTTCAGGCACAGACCATCGCCAATGTCTATATGGCCATACAGCACAAGCTGACTATTATCCCGGTGGTGAACAAGATTGATCTTGAAATGGCAGACCCGGATAAGACTATAGGAGAGCTGAGAAAAATTCAGGGACTTGATGCCTCCAGTTGCCTATTGACCAGCGCCAAGGAGGGAATCGGCATCGAAGACTTGCTCGAGGCCATTGTCAGACACATCCCCCCTCCTTCTGGTGAAGCCGGGGGGCTTTTGAAAGCACTCATATTCGATTCATCTTTTGACCTGTATAAGGGCGCTGTCATTTATGTGAAGATAGTCTCTGGTTCCATCAGAAAGGGCGATAAGATTCTACTTATGTCCAGCGGTGGGGAATTCGAGATTAGCGAAGTGGGAGTCTTTAAGCCGAAAATGCAAGTGGTGGAAGGCCTGACTTCGGGTGAAGTCGGGTATTTAATGGCTAACATTAAAAGTGTCCGCGAAGCCAGGATAGGTGATACCATAACCTCCAGCCTAAATCCGGCAAAAGAGCCCCTGCCAGGATATAAACCGGCTAAACCGATGGTCTTCTCAGGCCTTTACCCGGCCGAGCAGAATGATTACCAATCATTAAAAGAAGCCCTGGAAAGATTGAGTCTGAATGATTCATCTTTCACTTATGGGCCGGAAACATCACCCTCACTTGGGTTTGGGTTCAGGTGCGGTTTCTTAGGGCTCCTGCACATGGAGATTGTTCAGGAGCGGCTGGAGAGGGAATATGACCTGGATTTGATCTCATCAGCACCAAGCGTCCACTACCGGGTGAAGCGTAGAGGCAAAGAACCTGTCCTCATAGATAATCCAGCAAAGTTTCCATCACCTCAGGAGATAGAATATATAGAGGAGCCTTTCGTCAGGATGAGTATAATCTCTCCCGACGACTATATAGGGGCACTTATGAAACTTTCCAAGGATAGAAGAGGTGTTTATACAAGCACCAGTTACCTTGACCCCACCCGGGTGGTGATGATTTTTGAATTCCCGTTGAGTGAGATCGTGATGGATTTTCACGATAAGGTTAAGTCTATTACCAGGGGTTACGGTTCCCTTGACTATGAACCCATAGGCTACCGACCCCAGGAAGTGGTCAAGCTTGACATCCTCTTGAACAGGGAGGCGGTTGATGGGCTTTCTTCCATAGTCCACAAGGAGAAAGCTTATAAGAGAGCAAGAGCGCTTACCAGGAAGCTTAAGGAGGTAATCCCCAGGCAGCAATTTCCGGTAGCGGTGCAGGCGGCCATAGGCAACAATGTTATTGCCAGGGAGACGATAAAAGCATTTCGTAAGGATGTCACTGAGAAGCTCTATGGAGGAGATGTAACCAGGAAGAGGAAGCTTCTTGAGAAACAGAAGCGTGGCAAGAAACGGATGAAGAAGATGGGAGGCGTGAACATCCCCCAGGAAGCATTTCTTGCCGTGGCAAAAATGGCTTAAATGGCAAGACCGGTTAGCAATAAATCTCTATAAGTTCTGTTAGTGCTTTGTCCATTTTATCCATTCCCTCCTTACTGATACATTTTTAGAAGAGTTTTCTCTGCTTGCCCGTTCCACAACCCGTTAATCAGACACTCGGACACCTGGGGGATTTCCTTTTTTAGATTCTCCAGGGTTACCAGTCCTAATCCTTTGCAGGATGGATAAACGATTATTTTGCCGGCTACCAGATGTTTTTCCATGGCCCGGACCCCCTCTACCGCTCCCTCGAGCCCGCAGACGGCCGCCACAGAGAGGTTGGTATTGAGTCTCCCCTTCTCCACCTTTGCTAAGACCCGTTTCATATCTTCCAGCACAGAACCGCTTGTTCCCATGAAATAGAGCTCCTTTTTTAGGTAGGTATCGAGATCAATCCTGGCGGTAACCTGTGGAGGTATCCCGGCGAAGATGTTGATGATGGCCCCATTGTTAGCCCTCTGGACAGATTGGGCCACCAGATCCGGTACAGGGGCCATCAAGGCTACATAGTCAAATTTCTCTTCCAAACTGTCTTTGGAAGGATTATAAGGTCGGTAAGACACCTTGTGCTTTTCAGTTAGAGGTGAGGCGATTCGGTTGAGAGCAGTCAGCCGCTCTTCGTTTATTTCACCTGCAAAAATAGTGATGCCCTGAACACCCTGGCAGATATTTCGGATTACATGCATCACCCCCATTGGGCCACCGGCCCCGATAACATTAATCCTATCACCTTTGCGGATTTCTCCTGATACAGGAATATTCTCCATGGACATGGCCGGGTCAGAACCGGTGGTGCCTACTATCCGAATGCCACCATAGTGAACGCGACCAATAGCAGAGACGACCGTCCTGCCCAGATGTCCGCCGCAGAGAACGATATTGAAAAGACCGTGAGCCGCCACTTTTGAGAATAGCTCTTCCACCGTTTCCGGGCAGGAGCCGAAATAGATAACATCATCATACGAACCATCTTCCAGTTCTGATATACCGGCCTTTGGCCAGTACTGCTTCGCTGTACTGCCTGCCCTTCGGGCACTGCCTTCGGCTGCCTTTGGCTGCCTTCGGCACTGCCTTTGGCTGTGTGTGTGCTTCACCGTACTCATTATCTGCTTTAGTGGAACGTCCAGCCCGGCTGGGGAGGATAATTGCCCGAGATAGGTGATTTGGGCCGGTTTACCATAAGATTTAAGAAAATTGGAGAGAACATCTCTGAAAACTTCCCTTTCTGCCACTACCAACATCTTGCCTCCGGCTTTTAGGGTAAGGCGCTCCTTGGCCGCATAGGAATTTTCCACGCAGCCCCAGGGTTCAACCAGGGCTATGGCCGACGCTGATAGTTCTTCAGAAGCAGGAATCAGCATGGAATTGCCTTCCGGCGAAGTGATCACCCTCTCATCCATGAGCACATATTCCTGAAGAGCCCCTTCGAAATTGTATCCAAAAGCCGCGTTGGCATTGGCAGTGAGTAACCAGCGGTAATCGGCCTGAACTAGGTAACGCTCACCCGGCCTGAAGTTCTTCACTTCATGGCCAACTGCCGAGATTCGGACAACGGTTTCATGGCCGGGCACGGTGGGCGCATCTTGAGGGACATAACTGGGAATCTCTTTGAGTATCTCCGCATCAATGCCGGAAATTACAGCACTCTTACGAGCATGGCCCGAGAACTGCTTCAGCAGTTTAAGGTCAGAAAAACACAGCCCCACCGCTTCCACCCGGCAGAGGATTTGATGCCGTCCCGGGGAATACACCCTTTTGGCCGTATTCAATATCAGTTCATCAGGGCCTATCAACTGTACAGCATGTTGAGTCTCAGGAATATTATAGTTCATAAAGGAGGGCTATCTACGCTATGCTCTTGTTCTTCCACCAGAAATGTTATATGTTGTTCCAGTGGTGTAACTTGCTTTATCAGAAGCTAAAAAACAGACTAAATCTGCTATCTCTTTTAATCTTCCAACTCTTCCTAATGGAACTGATGCTTTTTCATACCTTTCCCTCAAGGTTTCTACTGTTATCCCTCTTGTATAGGCAAGAGCCTTCTCATAGTCTAAAGTTCTCAGTTCTGTTCTTTCTAATATGCCGGGAGCTACTCCAACCACTCTTATACCATACTTTCCAAGTTCTTTGGCCCATGACCTGGTGAATGCGTATAAAGCCCCTTTTGTAGCCGCATAACAACTTTGACCCTCAGAGCCTTCCAGGCCACTTTCAGAAGTGATATTAATTACTGCGCCTCTCACTTTTCTTTTAATCATTTCTCTAACTACAGTTTGTGTGCATAAATAAGGGCCTTTTTGATTCACAGATATCATCCTATCGAATTCCTCTTCATCTAATTCGTATTTACCTTTAGGAGCTTTAGGGTCGACGAGCAACCTTGGCACATCAATTCCCGCATTATTAACTAAAATGTCTATTCTTCTACAAATGGTAATAGTCTTTTGTACCATTGCTTTAACACTGGCTGCGTTGGTGACATCGGTCTGGATATATAAATGTCTTGCCTTTCCTCCAGCTAATTGACTAATAACATCTTCTCCTTTTTGGCTTATATCCGCTATAATAACCCTGGCCCCGTTCTCAGCAAATCCGGTAGCTATTTCTCTGCCAATTCCTGAGGCAGCACCAGTTATGACTACAATTTTCCCTTCTAAGTTTAGCCATGACATTTCATTAATCCCTCCTCATCGGCGAAAGTACAATTACTCCTCAGCATCAAGGCTATCCACAAATTTCTGTCCCGGACTATTCATTTCTGTACCAACCACTATGGGTAAATGCAGGTTGACCCGAGTGCCTGCTTGAGGCAAGGAGATCTCCCCGCGCTCGGCTCTTTCCCATAACAGGTGTAGAGTCTCTTTTCTCTCTGAAGGATTGAAACTATCCAGCCTTCCTTCAAGTTCTTCTATCAAAAAACGCTCCAATATTTCTATACTGTTTCTCCCAAATCTTTCTATCCTGTGGCAGGTACTCTTTCACTTCAAAGGAATTGCGGATAAGTTCCCTTCCCTGGGCCAGTGTTTTTATCTGTCCGGTGGCCATAGCCTGCATAATGATATTTCCGCTTGCCGTGGCCTCGGCCGGCCCGGTGATTACTTTTTTCCCGGTAGCATTGGCAGCAAATTGGCAGAGCAGTTCATTCTTTATACCTCCGCCGACAATGTGCAAAACATCAATCGTCTCGCCCATAATATCCTCAATTCTTTCCATTATCAAACGGTACCTGAAGGCAAGACTTTCCAGTATTGCCCTTATCAGTTGACCTTTGTCATCAATTGTCTTCTGTCCTGTTTGAGTTAAATAACCATTTATCTTTGCGGGCATATCGCCGGGTGAGAGAAATTCATTATAATCAGGGTCAATATGGGCGATGAATGCTTTGGCCTTCTGGGCCATAGCCGTCAGTTCACCGTAAGATAGATTCACTTTCTCCTCTTTCCACTTCCTTCTGCATTCCTGAACAAGCCACAGTCCCATAATATTCTTCAAAAGGCGAATGGTATTTTCAACTCCACCTTCGTTTGTGAACTCATATTCAAAACTTTTATCGTTGATAATTGCCTCAGGTATCTCCACCCCCATCAAGCTCCAGGTTCCGCTTGAAATATAGGCCCAGCTATTGCCCTCAGCCGGCACCGCGGCAACGGCACTGGCGGTATCGTGCGAACCTGCCGCTATAATGAGAATTTGTCCGCATCCCAATTCATCAGTAATTTCCCTCTTTAACTTGCCCACCACTGTTCCTGGAGCAACAATCTTCGGCATAATATCAATGGGCAGGCCGAGTTTATTGAAAATTTCTTTTGACCATCTGCCTGTTTTCATATCCAGCAGTTGAGATGTGCTGGCCAGGGTATATTCAGCATACGCCTGGCCGCATAAATGATAAGAAATTAGGTCAGCCATGAAAATTAACTTCCTTGCTCTGGCCAACACTTCCGAGTTTCCGAGACGCATGGCCAGTAACTGATATAGCGAATTGATCTGCATAAATTGGAGGCCACTATTTTTGTAAATAGAGCGCTTTGGCATCAGTTCAAATGCTTTCTCCATCACACCGCTGGTGCGACTGTCGCGATAATGATAAGGATTTTCTATGAGTTTACCGTCTTCATCGATCAGACCAAAATCAACGCCCCAACTATCAACACCGATGCCGGCTATCTGTCCATTGCTTTTTCCTGCCGCTTTGGCCAGGCCGGTTTTAACTTCTGAAAATAGCCTGTTAAAATCCCATCGCAGGGAGTCATCTTGTTCAATGGGA
>JAJOKU010000128.1 GCA_021129695.1 candidate division NPL-UPA2 bacterium | reverse complement strand
CAAGAAAATTCGTCGCTTCGCTCCTCATTTCTTTTTGAGGGGGATACCTGTACCCCCCCCTCAACGCTCCGCTGCTCCCCCCAGCCCCCTTCGGGGGAGAGCATTAGGGGAAATCCTTCCCCTAATAACCCCTTGAAGTATAGTAATATAAGCAGAAATAACTCTTATACTTCACTATACTTTTAAAAAAACTTGGCCAGCACCTCATCGGAAACTAATTCTTTATCAAATGCCTGCCCTAAAAGTTTTACCTTTTTAAAATCATCGTCACACAAGGGAAATATATAAACGGAGTCTTCTTCCTTCTCGATAATGTCCTCACATTGCATTGCCAGTTCATCAATCTGATTTTTATTAAGCTTGCCCAGAAAGACACTCTTCTGCACCCGGTATAACCCATACCCCTTACATGCCTTGGCTATCTTCGTTCTCTTTTTGTTCTCCACAATATCATAAACCACCCAGGTAAGCACAGCCTCAATCCTTTATAAGACTATTGGCAATATGATGACACTCAAACTGTATTATATCCCTGTTTTTTATATTCCTACCTCTGTAGCGCACACTCTTCTCAAATGTCTCATTCAATGCCCCAATCACCACGGCCTTCCCTTCTTTGTTGAGTGTAAATCCATTCTTGAGTTTATCAAAATATTCCTGTTTGACCTTCCTCTGACTGAATAAATAAACGACGGTTCTATCCACCAGCACCCGGAACATTTCAATCAGGTCAAATACCAGGGACTTTTTGTTGTAATTATCTGTATGGATAAATCCCACATAAGGGTCAAGCCCGGCGATAATACACCCCTTTTCAACAAGAGAATATAAAACACCATAGCCATAATTAAGCATACAATTAAACTCATCCTTAGCTGGCTGGCGGCTGCGGCCGTTAAATTTATACCTGTCCGGCATTATGAAATTAAGGCAGTCAAAATATACCTTGCCCCCAGAACCTTCCAGCCCCATGATACTGCCCCTTTTCTCCTCGAGAGAGCCTTCAAGACTATTTATCTTTTCCCTTAATCCCCGTAACATAGAAATATGTCTGACTATCTCCTCCTGCTTCTCCGGTCTGGAATTTTTCAACCTATCCAGAAATTCAATCTGATTGTCAAACTTCCTCACCACCCATTCCTTTGCCAGGTTAAGCCCTGTTTCCGTCTCGGAAATCTCTAATTGCCTGCGTCTTATCAAGGTGGTGCTTCCCAATTTGGAATGCCACACCCGGCCATAGGGGTCACCAAACTGGTCCAGGAAAATAATATCTATGTTGTTATCCATGGCAAACTTTATAGCATCCGTAGAAATATAGGCTGAGGTGGTAATCAGGATACTGCTTACCTTCTTGGCTGAGACCTCAAAGACCTTCTCCTCACTCGCTCCCTCTGGAGTGCACTTGACTAAAAAACACCCATTTCTCTTCCGCAAATATGAACCATAAGTATTAATAACGAGTTGCATTCTTCCTACGCTTTCTTCTATCCTTCAACTACCTTCATCAGCCTATTCCAGATACTCATATCCTCTGCTTCATCGGATAATTTCTGTGCCCAGGACTCCAAATACTTCCTATCCAACGTTCCTTTATGTCTTAAAGCAATCCCTTCAGCGTCGATCAGATCTCTGGGACGATTAGGAATTATCTTAAAGAGCAAAAGGTCTTCCTTCGAGGGAAGAAATACATCCTTATCAAAGATTCTTACTAACACCTTTCTCTTCAAAGCACTCCTTTCAAGTTCAGTAGAGGCAATCAGAAGGTCAAGGTGAAACTCCTCAAGGAAAACTCTGAATACCCCTCTCTCCTCAGCTTCCGACAAGACCGTCTTTTCATCAAAACTAAATCCTGTCTCTTCTGATTTGGCTAAAAATGTCTCTAATTTAGTTTTTTCAATAAAGATTATGACATCAACATCCTGAGTGAATCTGGGTTCCCCAAAGACACTCACTGCAATTCCACCAATTACCAAATAGTCAGTTTTTGCTTCCTCCATCAATTCTATGCAAGTTCTAAAATAATCCTTAAAGTCCATTTTTCTCCAGTTCCTTCTTTATCCGCCTGAACTCCTTATCTATTTCTGAACTGAGAAGGCATTCCATTATCCTTATGCTCTGCTCTATCTTCAGCGCCTGTAAATACTTTATTCTTTGCTCCTCCCATCCTTTAAATCTTTCTTTATCCAACAGGCTAAAATTCCATTCCATCTTAATCAAATGACCTCCTTTCTTTCATTTTTTTCTGCGCTCTGCCTTCTGTATTGTGAATCACCGCCCCAAATCCCCGGGATACAGATTTGCCAATCCCCCAGTAATCCGGGATTTGGAAGTTGACAGAGAACGTGCCAAGAAACCCGAGCATGGATGTTCCCTTGAGTGAAGTCTTAACTTCTCTGAGATACCCAATATTTACCTTAATTGGCTCAGAGACAGTATAACCAAGCCCCTTTGACATTGAGATAATATTGCCGATAAGAATCTTTGCTAAAAATCCCTTCTTTTTTTCCCAGTTCTCAAACCCCTGATATTTCTCATAATTCTTTTCATTCAGCGCAAGCCAGGGAGTGAGGAAAGAATAACTCCTCGTTTTGTTACTTATGCCAAATTCTTCGCTCTTTATCGTTATCTGCTTTTCAAATATCACTTGAGCCTCATTTCCTATCCCAAGTTTATCAACCTTGTCATAGATGCTTTTGAGCACTTCAACTCCACTGTCTATCCCTATTACCATTGGTATGTTGGAAAGAATCTTATACTGAATATGGGGATATCGGTAGAGTAATCTATCTTTCTGGAGGTGATGATGTAATTCTATGTATTGTGGGAAGACGCCGGCGATATACCCTCGCATCTTAGGTGTATCGCCTTGACCAAGTTGGTTATCAGTGAAGGTGATCTTCATTGTCCTTAAATCCACCGTAGACCAATCCTCCTTAAATTATGGCTATCGCCTCTTGTTCCCTCTTATATCCTGTGCTCTCATCATAACTGCCTTCAATCTGAGCATAACTTATATGAATTATTCCTGTGTCCTCAAACTCATTCTCGGCCACCCTATTGCTTGCTACTGAGATACAATGGTCGCAAAACACCTTTTTGATCTTTAAGAATTCGCTTCGGCGAGTGAAAGCATCCTTAATCCCTCCGATCTCCAAAAATCTCTGCCATACCTCTTTTGCCTCAGCATCGATCTCAATGAATAAGTCTTTAGTGGGATAACCCTCCTCTATCAACTTAAATCTCGACGAGGCAGTCTTAACATCCATCCTTTCAAGCAGTTCGACCAGTCGTTTTACCTCATCATCTGACTTTGCCTGTCCCAAGTTCCTGTAGTAATTCTCAATCAATTCAAGAAAATCCTTCTCTGAGAGCTCATCTCCTTCTTTCAATAACCTCCTTGTCTTAAATAAAGCCAGATCATTTGCCCTATAGATATACTTGTAGAATTCTTTCCTTTCATCTTTAAGGATAAAGACTTTAACTATACCCTTTTTATCCTTAGAGGAGTTTCGATTACACCGACCAGCCACTTGATTGATGGAGTCTAATGGCCCAAAATCCCTAAAGACGCGGTCAACATCAAGGTCAACCCCAGCCTCAACCAATTGGGTAGAAACAATGATCTTTCTGCTCTTATCTTTCTTAATTTCCTCGAGCCGCATCAGACGATGTTTGGGGATGATGTTGGTGGATAAATAGTATAAATTGGTATCGACGAGTGCCCCTTCTTCCTTAAGAGACTCAAGGAACTTGTAAATCTGAAGAGAAGAGTTGATAGTATTCAAGACCACAAGGAAGCTATCTTCCTTAAAGCTGGTAATATCATCAAAAACGATGGATTTGAATTCATCAAGCAAGATGGGGTTCTCTAACCTGCTTATCAATTCTACCCGATCTAATATGTTGAAGTATGAACTTCTACCCTCAATAAGTTCTTCTATCTCATCTTCTTCAAAGATTAGAGGTTTTGTGGCGGTAATAAAGATAAAATAAGTATCAAAGATAGAAGCAAACTCTAAAAATAATCTTCTTACCAAATGCCAGTATTGGTAGGGGATCGACTGCACCTCATCCAAGATGATGATAGAGTTTACAATCTGCGGGAATTTTCGGATCATACGATTCTGGTTGGAGATCAAGGAATGAAAGAGTTGGATGAATGTAGTAACTATAATCTCCGATGACCAACCCTCAATCAGAAATAGACTCTCTTCCTGACTATACTCTCCTTGGTTGCCATAGTAGGTTACCTCAGAAAGATGATGGTGTTTTAAAAGGAGGCTGCTTCCCGGTCTCTTACCAATTAGTTTGAGAAAGGCATCCTCTATAACCGAGTAGTTCTGATCAATGATACTTAAGAAGGGCAGGCAGTAGATTATTCTGGGGACAAATCCCTTCTCGCAAGCGATCCTCTTGCGAAGTCTTAACGCAAAGGAGATAGATGTAAGAGTCTTCCCCAATCCAGTAGGCACGTTTATTGAATAGACTCTTCTCTTTAGGTCCACGTGTAAAACTTTTTTTATGACCTTACTGTAAATTTCCTCCCGAACCGCGTTGATTTTTGAGGTGGGAGTATCCCTGAATTTAATCTCTTTGTAGTGGTCTATCAGATTAGAGTTAATATTGATTCGATCTTGTATATTCACGCCGATAGCGTCCTTCTTATCTGCATTCAAGAGGCTCGAGTAGAGAAGTTGGAAGAGAAGATATGGCCTTATGTCTTTTAACTTATTAAGACTCTTTATTCGTCTCTTCTCATCTCTTCTCAGTTCTTGCAGGATAGCATTGGGGTCAAGATTGACTTTTGGCCTTTCAAGGATACTCAATATCCGCTCAAACTCTTCATCCAAAGAAGCCAGCTGTTCTTTGAGAAGGTTGATGAGGTCATTCTCTAAACATTGGAGTATCTCATCATAGAGGTTATCCAAGTTGCCGTGGTGTCTTCTTACGGCCATAAAAGAGAAGATGGGCAAATACTGATAGTAACCATCGTCATCAAGTAGCCCCTCATCTACCAAGAACCTCTTGGTAAGATGATATGTAAAGAGGGCTGAGAGAAGGCTATGATGGGTTTTCGGGTCATTTTTTAGACTCTCTTTCTCTTTGAGATCAGAGGCATTTATGTATATCTGAAAATAGGTGGTCGCTTTCCCTAAATCATGAGTAAAGCCAATGATATAAGCCACCTTAGCAAGCACTTTCTTATCCAAACCCAAATTGAAGCTTAAAGATGAAATCAAACCCTCAGCAGTCTTGGCGGACTCTAAAAGATGGTCTATAAGGAGTCTTTCAGGGTGCGACTTCAGCCTATAAGAATATGATCCTCTCTCCATTTCCTGCCTCATAACAAGAGTCCGGCCGACAGAGAATCCTCTGCCCGTTCCGCTCATAGCTGACATTGCCATACTTAGTAACCACCCGACCTTTCCGCATCTCGATGGGGATACTGGTCGAAAAATATTCTTTCCCTTCTTCAAACTCTATTCTTCCTGAGATCTCCTCAGATGGAATCACACTATCAATCTCTATAAGGTTTGATGGAAAAGTCTTATGCAAAGGATATTCTCCCCTAAGATTAAAGTTGGCTAACAGCTCGCTCAACCCTAGAGAGACCGTATAGACTGATTGATGTTTCTCCAAATGTTCTTTTAGGGGACGATAGATATTCTCTTGGTCAGAATGGTAGAAGTAGATACGATATTGGGGATCTTTGATATATTCAATCCTGATCGGTGTTCTTGGCTCATGATTTTTCTTTTTAATAAGTCTATACTCCAGCCCTTTTGTATTTATCAGATTCTGGCCAAGACGAATCTTTTTGATGGGAGCCAAAAGTTTCAGAGATATCCAGGCAAAATTCCTGTCAAAATGTTCCAGATACTCTTCTTTGTCCAGACCAATGATAGCCGAGACGATTCCAGCAATAGTTGTCCTCGGCGGAAAGGGGAATGAAAGTGGTGATGTAGTTGTATAATGCTTTTTGAAGTGGGCATAGTCTCCCCACAGATCAAATACCAGCACCTTGTCCATCATTACTCTCTTTCTTAGAACTTTATCCTGTTGGAATTGAGCCCTTCGAGAATGCCTTCTAAAGAGGCCTCCTCTTTGTTGCAAATAAGCTTCAATCTCTCATCTCTTAGATACTGGCAAGACTCAATCTTATCTCTGTTCGTGCTCAGAATCTGGTGTAACCCAGTTACATCAAGCCTGAACTGAGAGATATCTCTGATCTTCTCAGGCGAAAGGTCGCTTTCTATTTTTATATACCTGTCCAAATCCCCAATGAAATAGGTGGGATTAGTATAGTTTATCTTGAGGAGTAATCGGGGCATCTGACCAAATTTAGAGCGGGAGATAAGGTTTTTGGTCCCCTCCCAGATTCCTTCCAGCAAAAGACTTACATCTTCCTCTTTCAAACGGGTATGGTTAGCTGCAGCAGGATTAATAATCCCGCAGAAGGCAATGAGAGAGTAGTGAAGGACATCCTCCTCCCTGAAGGTGGCATGTTTCTTCTTTGCTTTTTCTGTATACTGATCTGCGAAAGCCCCCGTACCTTTGATGTGTTTTGTTGCCACAGGATGAAGGGATCGTCCCATCTTAAATTGGACTGGACCCGTATAAGTTACAGAGCCTTTTTCCGGCTCTGTCTTCTTGGGTACATCTAATTCCAAAGGCACCGTTCCTCCAAATAACCTTACATCTATACACTCATTTAACAGATTCTGGGCAATGATCTTCCTCTGTTCAGAGAATTTCATTTTCTTGAACTCGTCTTTGGCCTTACCGCTTTGCACAAGAAAATCTTTTGCCCGCAATTTGGCATCTTGAACATAATCATCTTCATCCTTAATCTCCCTGACAAAAATATCCCTGCCCTCTGTGCCATTATATCCTTTGTAGTCAAAGAGATAATCCCGAATTGTCCTCTTTAGCCTCACATCAGTGACGATATTTATCCCTGTCTCCTCATCGATTCTCGGCTTGTTCTCATCCAAGGGGTCGCCGTTAGGATTGGCATCCTTGATGTCATAGAGAAAAAGCAACTCACTCTTATTGGTTATCTTGCTCATCTTCTTCCTCCTGTTCCTCTTTTTTGGTCTTAAACAGACCTGTTAAATTCATACCCAGGATGAAATAGAAGCTGATCTCGTCCATACTCATCTTCCAGTCAGAACCAGCATTCACCATATACTCAGAGATGATGGTCTCAAGCTGGCGGTAGTAGTTCTTGCCATACTCCTCCAGTTTATTTTGTATCTCTGGCAGAAGCCTTTTGATCAGCCTCTCATCCATTTTCAGCCCCTGAAGCCTGTTTCTGAAGGGGGTAGCCCCTTTATCTCTCCTTTGAATGTTCAGCAGCTTCTGACACAACGCACCTTGTAAGAAGACTGCCTTCTTAACATCTGAGTCAAAGAAGTCTTTGTGTTCTCTGAAAAACCTCTCTATCCCCATACTATCCTCTTCCCTTAACTCTTCTTCCATAGAAACCTCACCTCCTCTGTTTAAGATTCCAAGCTCCTTCAGATAGTAAAGGAGCATGAGTCCTCTTAATACATCCAGCCTTGTCGGATCGTCATTCACAAATCTCTCCCTGACCCTTCGCATAATAAACCTCAGAAGAAAGTGGTAGTCAATTGGTTTAAGCGAAAAGATTTTATTGACTAGCTCTAAGAAATGTTTATTGTAAGAGACAGTCTGACTGATGTAGGGGAAGAAGTTTCTGACTATCCGAAAATCAAAATTCAATAATCCCTTTCCCTCTTTAGACAACTCATTCCTGAATATCTCCATCTTATCTATCTTATCCTTTGCCTCAAATAGTCTCCTGAATCGAGAAGGCAGAATATCCTCAACATAGAGAAGTATTT
>JAJOKU010000089.1:5326-7910 GCA_021129695.1 candidate division NPL-UPA2 bacterium | reverse complement strand
TGTAATTGAAAGGGTTACATTTCTGACATCTAAAAATAATGCGTAACTCGTGTACCAAGATACAAGAGGGCAAGAGAAATTAGAAGACATCTATGGGGAATTACTGATATTCCCAAGGATATTATTGTTTATACTCAGGAAGAAATTGATGATGATTGGGAAAATGTAGAGGAAGCCTTCATCACGAATGTAGTGAAGAAGGGGAAGGTTTTATATGAAAACAAAAAGAGATTTAGTAAATAGTTGGATTGATAAAGCAGAGAAAGATCTACGGAGTGCGGCGCATGAATTATCATTTGCAGATGTGGTGACGGAGACGGTCTGTTTCCATAAGGATAACCTCCCGTTACGGGACGAGGAGAGGAAGAAAGCATAAGGGAATCGATATCGCTTCGCCCACGGGAACTAAGATCGTGGCCTCGAGGGGAGGGACAGTGGTCTATACTGGAGTACTGAGTGGCTACGGTCGAGTGATTATTATTGAGCATAAGAGTGGCTATTCCACTATTTATGCCCATAACTCGAGGAATTTAGTTAAGGTAGGAGACAGAGTAAGACAGGGCCAAGTAGTTGGTCGGGTGGGTAGCACTGGACGCAGCACCGGGCCCCATCTCCATTTCGAGATCAGGAAGGGATACCAGGCCGTGAATCCACTGGACTATTTGCCATGAAAAACTTTTAAATTTAGGTTCTCCTCTCTATGTTCTCTGTGGTTTTACTGTAGTTTGAAAATGCCAATTTACGAATTTCAGTGCCAGCAGTGTGAGGATAAGTTTGAGGTTCTCTTTCGCTCCTTTCGGGAAGAGAGAGAAGTGTCCTGTCCCCAATGTGGGAGCGCAGCCGTAAATCGTCTCCTTTCTCCCTTTGGATTCAGGTCTGGTTCTACTTATAAAAGTTCTTCGAGCGGACCAAGTTGCTCCAGCTGCCAGAGTAAGGCCTGTGATACCTGTAAACTATAGGCAGATAGAGGAAGAGAAGATGCATAGCTTCCTGTCCTGTCTTAAACCGGAGGATTTTGGGAAGCATACGGTGAAACACGGTGAAACAGTGCCAGTGGCAGTACCCTAAGGGTAAGATATGAAAGACGGAAACATTCCGGTCATAAAAGTGGAAGGGAGAACGGTACCCGAGGCCTGGGAGAAAGCCGTCTTGACTACCTGGGAAAAAGGGACAGCTATCCGGACCGAATATGATCGGGAAGGAGACCCTCCCAGTCGGGACTGCACTATGATTATAATTATCCAGGAGCCAGTGGCCGAGCCGAGAATCCATCGAGCTTTCCCGGGAGGATTGGAGGATTTAGAAATTTATCGCCAGGAAGTTATAAATGGAGTGCATGACCACTGGATTAAGCCAGAGGAGGGGAAATGGACTTATACCTATCATCAGAGGCTGTTTAAATATGAGATGGAAGGAAAGAGAATAGACCAGATTAACTACATTATTAATAAATTAGCTGGGATTCCTTACAGTCGGCGAGCCCAGGCTATCACCTGGAATGTGGAGACGGACCCATCTGCTTCAGACCCTCCTTGTCTCCAGCGCCTCTTCTGCCGTATCTCCCGCGGAGGAGACGGCCGGGCAGTTCTCAACATGAACACCCACTGGCGTTCCCGGGATGCCTATAAGGCCGCTTTTATGAATCTATTTGCCTTTACCGATCTGCAGAGGATATTGGCAGAAAGGTTGGGGGAGAAACGAGGAGAAGAGGTTCTGGTCGGACGTCATCTGGATATAACAGATAGTTTCCATATTTATGGATCGTATTACCAGGAATTCAAAAAGTTTCTGGATACACTGAAGAAGCGAAGTTTCCGGGAGAGAACCTGGACAACTCAGTCTGCTCAGCCCTTCTTTGAGGAAGGAAGAAAGAGACTGGCCAGGGAAAGTGCTCGATGAAACAGATCTGGGCTCCCTGGAGGATGAGATATATTATGGGTAAGAAGAAGTCAGGCTGTTTTTTCTGCAAAAACTGGAAGGACACCAAAGATAGAGAAAACTATATCCTGTCCAGGGGGAAAAGCTGTTTTATCATCCTGAATATCTATCCCTATAACAATGGACATCTGATGGTCGTTCCGGCAAGACATGTGCCCAGCCTGGACGGATTAGATGAGAAGGAGCTCTTGGAGTTGATGGTTCTGACCAGGAAAGCAATAAAACTTCTAAAAGAGGCACTACATCCTCATGGATTTAATGTTGGGATGAATTTAGGAGAGGCAGCGGGAGCTGGGGTGAAGGACCACCTTCACCTTCACATCGTGCCCCGCTGGACGGAGGACACCAATTTCATGCCTGTAATCTCGGAGACGAAGGTGATTCCTGAGCTTTTGAGGGACACTTACCATAAGTTACGAGAAAATCTTGACAGATTCTAAGCATTATGGTAAACTGATTGGTGTAGCATCACGATTGTATATTCAGTAGCAGAATTGAACAGTGTAAGGAGGTGGAGAAGAAATGTTTAAACCGGGGAAAGGTGCAACCATAGCACTATTTCTCATCAGCTTGGGAGCAGTCATCTGCGCCCTCAAGGTAGTAGGGAGTTGGGAGGAGCAAAGAGTGAGGATAGAGGAGCAAAGAG